>CACZPV010000264.1 GCA_902783065.1 uncultured Ruminococcus sp. | reverse complement strand
TAGTCTGAAAAAATCCCCATGTACATTGAAGCACAATATAAATGATATAACTGAACTTCTGCATCTGATCAGTCAATATCCCAACGTTTCTTACGTTTATTATAAATTGCACCGACAATGCCTGCTGCCGCAAATGTCAATACAGACGCCCCCATAACAATTACCACCAGTTTAATCATATCGCTGTTGTCTTCCTGATCGGGCACTGGCTGCTGATTCTCATATACATAGAATACATATGTTGGAGATTCAGTGATTTTACCATCGGTATTAGATGTTGCATTGCTGAAAGTACAGTTTTCAAATGTTTTCTGTTCCGTTTTATAATCTGTACCTTCTTGTCCCACTATTGTTTCGGTAGCAAGAAGATGTCCCTGATTATCGGCATAAATGACATTTACTTCACCTTTATGCTTCACAGCTCCGTCACTTATCCATACTTCATGATCAACAGAATACTCTGTCACATCAACATTCTTTTCTCCACCGTCACTGAATACGGCAGTCACTCCCTGAAGTGTACCTTTATTTTTAAGTGTAAGTGTAAACCATCCCTCACCGAGAGAACCGTCTGCTTTCATTTCATTGCCCGGCTTTTTACCGTTATATTCCTCTGTTTCTTCTTCGTTTTGGGAATAAATATATGCGAACACCTTTTTCCATCCTGCTGCATTATAGTAATGTACAACCAGATCGCTTGCCGGTTCCTGAATATAATAATAATCAACTGTTTCATCACCATATGCTGACGATGTTGCATTCACAGGAAATTTTTCCATATCCAGCTTCATATTGTCTATTTTCTTGATCGGTGCTGTATAAGCTGTACCCTCACGAACTTGTATTACTGTACTGGGTGACATTTCACTGTCGTTTGTACCGAAATCCTTGTCACCTTCACGCAGGTAATTGACAGTTATATTATAAATATTTCCTGCAAACTTCTGATAGTTATAAGTAATTGTCTGTTCTGTTTTAGAAAATTTTCCGCTCTCGCTTCCCGACGTATTTACATAATCATAAGCAATATCAAAATCATGGCTTCTTTGCACGGTAAAGCCTTCGCCTTCTTCACCCTTTAATACTTGCTTTTCAAAGACTTCGCCGCTGTCTGTATCCTTGTATTCCACTACAACGCTGCACATTTCCGAGCCTTTCTTCAGCTTATCAAAGCTTGCTTTATCAACCATAACCATAGCACTGTGTGCCGGAATTGTAACAGTATTGCCCTCTACAGTACCGAGTCCCTTCAAGCCAGCCTGTGACTGATCTGCAATAATCTCCCATTCAGCCGGAAGCGCCGTATTGCCGCTTTGCTTCAAGCTTACCTCCTTCGGATTTCCGGTAGCATTGAAAGCAACTGCCGCATAAGCCCATTCTTTATCCTTGGTAAGGCTGTTTTCCAGTGTATATGCAATTACACCTTCACCGCCTGCATCTGAAAATGCAATTTTATCTGCACTTGTACGGGTAGGATCACGGAAGGGTTTGAAATTCTTTCTTATTTCGATCAAGCCCTGATAATACGCACTGAGATCTGCATATTTTACCAGACAATTCCAATCCAGCATATTAATTTTATCAGGTGATATGTAACTGTTTTCATCACCATATTTGGTTCTCGCAAAATCTTCGCCTGCCTGCATAAAGGTTATTCCCTGAGAGGTAAGTGTAATCGCTGCGGCAAGCTTATTCATTTTTACAAGGTTTTCGTCTCTCGTGTCAAAACTGCCGTCATTTTTAGTTGACATAATCAGTTTATCATACAATGTAAAATTATCATGTGCCGATATATAAGAAACCGATTGCGACGGCTGCTTGATCCATGTTGTACCCGCAATTGCATTTTGTACATTTCCGGCACCCTTACCCGTCTGTACGAAACCGCTTTCCTGTGCATTGAATACATGTCCCTTTACAGAGTCACGGAAATCGTCATTAAACGCACCGATACGCTCGTTCAGCATACTGATGTTTTCCTTGACAGCTGTTTTTGCTGATGTAGAAGTTGAGCCGCCTGTCCATGGTTCACCATACATTATGATTTTATTGCCGTCCTCGATCTTTGTATCCAATGCATTTCTGATCTGATTCATTGTTTCCACGTCGTGTACACCCATAAGATCAAAACGGAATCCATCAATATGATATTCATTAGCCCAATACAGTACGGAATCAATCATATATTTTCTGTACATAAGATGATCGCTTGCTGTTTCGTTGCCGCAGCCCGAACCATCGGACAAAGTTCCATCATCCTTCAGTCTGAAATAATATCCCGGCACTGTATTTTCAAAACAGCTACCCTTTGCGGTATAGGTATGGTTATATACAACGTCCATAATTACACCGATACCTGCATCATGCAGTGCTTTAATCATCTGTTTAAACTCTCTGATCCTGACATTGCCATCATAAGGATCAGTAGAATAAGAACCTTCCGGAACATTATAATTTTTGGGATCATAACCCCAGTTATATTCATCAGAATCCGTTTTGGTTTCATCCACAGTTGCATAATCGTAAACCGGAAGAAGCTGTACGTGTGTCACTCCGAGTTTTTTCAGATAATCTACACAGGTAGGAACCTCACCTTTTCCGTCAAGCGTGCTGCCTTTTTCTGTAAAAGCGAGAAATTTACCCTTATGTTCATCAGAAATACCCGAAACCTGACTGATGGAGAAATCTCTCACATGAACTTCCCAAACGACCGCATCTGTCGGGTCATCATAAAGAACATGCTTATCCTCTTTCCATCCCTCGGGATTAGTAGAAGCCAGATCAACTACCATACTTCTGTTTCCGTTAACTCCAACCGCCTTGGAATAAACATCAGCCGTTTCTGTTGTAATTCCATTATATGTTATCAGATAAGTATAATATTGATTTTTATGATCTCCGCTTACTTTAGCAGTCCACACACCCTTATCACCTTTGGTCATAGGGGTCGTAGAGATATCCGTTGCTCCTTCCTCATCAGAGCTGCCGGTTGCATACAGCTTTACTGCAACTCTTTTAGCAGTAGGCGCCCATACCTTAAAGGTTGTAGCTCCTTTCGCATATGTCGCACCGAGATCATTTCCATTATATGCCTGTTCATCAAGCTTATGAGCATATTTGGTTTCATCTGTTTTTTTATTCTCCACTGCCTGTGTTGACATAACACTTCCTCCTAATAGCATTGCTGCTGCCAATACGCAGCTAAATATGTTTTTGAATTTCAGCATCTTATCCCTCCGTCAATAAGATATGCATCTGTTGTACTGTAAAAACAGCTGAACATTTTTACAATCAACAATGAGATATAAAGCCAATATATATATTACCATATTTCATAGTTATTTTACAATAGATTTTATAGATTTTATCAAAAAATTTATGCATATATCACTTATACCTGAATCCGTGAAACTCAATTCTAACTGCTGTTGAATCTGAAACGCATTTTCCCGGGGGAAACCCTTCCTAAAAAAACTAAGGCTTTAATCTTAATAATTCAGCTTTGTCATGAATAAAAAATAGCAGTTGACTGATAAAACTATTTAATTCTAAATAGCTGCCGTCCCCTACAAAAAATCTGCGGCAGTCTGTGCTGCCGCAAAATCATGATCATAGCTATTTCTTTTCTTTTTTATTTGATGCTTTTTCCTTAATGATAAATTTCATAGGAAGATTGAATTTAATACGCTTACCCGTATTATGCTTTGCTTTGTGTACTTTAGGACGAACTCTGTTATTAAACTTTTTGACTTCATATTTTTCGTGAGGTATTTTTTTGGAACGAAGCTTTGTAAAAACAAATCTCCTTGTAAGAGTATAAATCACTGAAGTAATCGGCGCACTGACTAACAAACCGATAATTCCAAAGAAATTACTGAACAGTACGATTGCCGATATAAGCACTATCGGAGGCAGACCTACATTATTGCCGACAACTCTCGGATAAATCAGATTGCCTTCAATCTGCTGCAAACAAATCATAAATACAATAAACCATACAGCCTGCATAGGATCGGATGTAAGCAGGAACAATGCACCGATTCCCGCACCAATATAAACACCAAACATCGGTATCCATGAAAGTATCGCAACCATTACACCTACCAGAGCAGCATAGGGGAATCCCAGAATTGTCATACCAAGAGCAGTAAGACTGCCGAGAATAACACATTCCATCATCTGACCGGTAATAGTATTATAAAATGATCTATTGGTAAGAACACCTACTT
>CACZPV010000263.1 GCA_902783065.1 uncultured Ruminococcus sp. | reverse complement strand
TTCCTTGACCGTGAAACATGGGAGAAAGCCACTCCCGCATTGAAAACCTTGTATTCATTCCGGCAGGATGATGACGTGAAGCTGCTCCTGAATGAAGTACCAAATCGTGGGAATATCCGCAGGATTGACCTACAGAAAATAGCCGAATCACCCAGCGAGGGATTGGTTCGGTTCATGACAGAGCTTTACAATGAATTGCGTTAAAATACGGCAGGTTAGATTTTACTAACCTGCCGTATTTGGGTTGAGATGTTTCTTGATAATATACTTTATCAATAGAGTGAAGACCATACTCTGCCAGAGATTATTATCTCAGTCTGAATTTATCAGCACAAACATGTTAATCAATCATCGTTACGCCTTCTTCTACCGAACAGCAAAAATGCTATAACAGCGATGATCAGAATCGCCAGACCGGCAATTGAACCAATAAACAAAGGAGTATTGTTATACCAACGTGCAAAAATGTTGGTCGTAACCAGGAATTTGTCTATAGCTACCTTTGTTTCATTATTCGCAGAGTCTACCGCAATTACTTCCAGATTGCGCAGGCTGTTTGACTGAGGAATTTTAAAGGTAAATGAGTTACCACTCTGTGCATACTTGACCTCTCTGTTATCCAGCAAGATCCTGACACCCTTAAGTTCCAGATTGTCCTTGATTTCCATTTGAACTTCTTTTTCCGGTTCAGCATACTGGGTATTGCTTTCAAGATTGGACACAACAATAACGGGCTTCGTCTTGTCAATACCGAATCTCATTTCAGCTTCCTTAGCTTCATCAATATTTTCATTGACATTACCAGCTGCGTCAACAGAGTAGATAGAAAGACTGTAGTTGCCATCCTCAGCAAATAATTCCTTATTAATTGTGTATTGATACTGACTCCACTTGCCATTTCCGCCTGACTTTTCTATGGTATAATCCTGCTCTTCCACAAGCTCAGAAGGAGTGCCGTTCTTTACCAGCTGAAGCTTAACGCTGCCGGTTTTCAAACTGTCAACATTTGTCTCGGTAAATACAATATCCTCTTCGGTCTGCAGATATTTACCAATGACTTCTTCTATATTAGTCAAATCATAGGTTGAACCAAATCGGTTGACAGAGAAAGAAATGGTTTTCTTGGTCTGGTTACCAGCCATATCAGTTAGATTAATGGTCAAGATATAGATATCATCGACATCCTGACTCCTAGTAAAGTTGGAATAACCAATTGACTGACCATAAGCGACGTTCTGTACGCCTCTGTTATAATTAACTTTTCCGTTATTAACGCCATTTAACTGAACACCGACTGCATTCTTATTGAAATTGGTATCTTTTAAGATTATTACTGGAGAGACATTCCCGTTATATGAATGCTTATCAGCAACACCAGTAATATCAATAGTTGGTGCAGTCTGGTCAACAACAAAATCATCCGGCTTATAATCTGCTGCCTTATTGCCGGCGAGATCCGTATAGTCAATGTCAAAGGTGTATTCCGCATCCTTGGAGAAGGAGATTGTAGCAATGTGCTTATCTCCATTGTTCGACCACTTGGAAACTGCAGGAACGGCTTTTCCTTCGCCTCTGTCTTTTGCCGTCATCTTGACAACGATCCTGTCAGTACTGAAGTTATGCTCGTTGATGGTAATCGTCGCTGTACGTGCCTTATTGTAGTACTTTCCGTTACGTGAATCTCTGTTGTTGTATGTGACATTTACGGTTGGGATTGTCTTGTCAATTGTAAATTCAGTGGGAACAACGCCTGAATAGTGAACCTTATCGCCTGCGGTAAAGTTGCTGGCAAGATCGGTGCAATTCATAGAGAATTTATAATCGCCGTCCTTATTATAGACAATCGTGGTTCTGTATTCTCTGTCATCGCAATTGCCTGTTCCTTGCTTGCTCATAACCCAATTGGAATGAGTGGGAATGAAACCATGAGGGTTGGTAATAGTAATAATTGCCTGGTTGGGATCAAAATTTCTTTCTCTCACAACAATGGTAGCAGTACGGTCCGCTTTGAAATATTTACCGCTGTCAACATTGTTGTTGTCGTAGGTGACATACATTTCCGGAGCGGTCGTATCGATCTTGATGGAGGTTGTCTGCTCACTTTCATTTCCGGCATTATCAATGGCATGAACGATCAGTCTGACGTCATTGCTGTTATTCTTTTGGCTTGATACCGTAATATCCTTTTTGAAAATACTGAATTGAGCAATTTTTTCCTGAGAATAGTCACTGCCAAATACAAACAAAGATGGATCCGACTGAGTCGGTGCCTTTTTGCCACTGCCGAAATCATATACTTCATACCAGACCTTATTAAGACCGGAATGAACGCCATCCTTGATGGGATCCTTTACTGTGACTTCAAATACAATGTCGCTCTTATAAATGCCATTGATTGGTTTTGCCGATTTTGGCTTTACACTTATTTCCGGAGAAACGGTTTCAAACTCAGGCATCTCGTCATCAACGATCAGACCATTTGTCGAGATATAGGTGGTATTTCCGGCATAGTCAGTAACTTTGAGATACACAACAAACTGCTTGTTGCCGTCTCTGGCAGCCTCAATTGAGAACGGATTAAACTCATGCCAGTCAACCTTTCCGAGGGCATCATCACTTAGGACAGCAGGAGTATCACTCTCGACAAAATAGTCGACATAATACTTGACGCTGTCGATCGGTGAAGTAACGTCTTCTGAAGTCTGGCTGAATGCCATACTGACCTTAGACCAAAAAGCAAAGACCAAAGATTCAGCCTTAGTTTCAGATTTGATTTTCCTTTCTTCCTGTGTTGTTGCGGTGATGGTTCCCGTCGGAGCCACTGTATCGACAGTAAAATGATCCTGATACTGATCTGCCGCATTACCAGCTTTATCTGTGTAATTGACGGTAAAGTCGTAGTTGGCATCTCCCAGGAAAGTAACGGTTGCGGTATAGGTTGCTTCATCGGGATTTTCAGTGTTAGCTGTTGTCGACCAGTCACTGATTGTGAACTCAGGAGAAACAGTATCACCTTTGTAATTTTTCCCTGTAACACTGATTCCTGCGGTAGCGTCGTCCGCGTCAAAGTGATTGGCTCTTTCCTTGATCGTCACGGTTGCCGTTCTGGATGTAAAGTATCCCTCATATGCGTCCTTATTGTGCGTATCCTTATACTTTACGCTGATTTCTGGTGCGGTTACGTCAATGTCGAGTTTCATGCTCTTTTCACTCACGTTTCCGGCATTATCAATAGCGCGGACTTTCACCACAACGTCACTGGAATTATTCAGTGTCGAATCAACCGATATGGTGAAATCGTATTTGCTCTTGCGATCAGCATCCTGATCAAAGCTATAGGTGTAGCTCTGTGTTTCAGTTGAATCTGAGAAAACCTGATACGAAATCTGCCTTATGCCTGAAAAAACATGGTCGGTATTCGTATCATCTTTTACTTTCACATTTACGTCAACATCGTGATTATAAATTCCGGTAAGATCATCGGGCAGCGTAATCTCGCATATGCGGTCATCTACCACCACTCCGCTGTCCTGCGTAATATACGTTACGTTGCCTGCAGCATCCCTGATTCTCAGATAAATGACAAACTGCTCATTGGGGTTTACTTCAATTCTTCCATTGAAAGAAGTAAATTTCAGTTTGGAAAGTACATTATCAACATTATCAGTACTCTTAACTGAAACTGCCTTATTCTGCTTGCAATACTCAATGAAGGTCGGAGAAGTCGCATCGGTTGCGGTTGCGTTGACTGTAACTTTATCATGGCTGTAATAACCAAAGGTCAGGAACGAGAGGATACTTTTCCACGTTGTTTCCCAAGTGGACTCATTCCAGGTTTTATTCCAACCGGTCTCGGCATCCTTCACGCGGCCTTTGATCACCAGTTCACCTGAAGGAGCCGTTGTATCTACGGTAAAGGTCTCGATAGAAGGCGTATTACTCGGATCCAACGACAGATCGGCATCATTAGTGTAAGATACAGACACAGTGTACTTTGCGTCTTCGCTGAACAGAATTTTCGCAACATGAATATTCGGGGTAGAATTGTCATATTCCCAACTGATCATATCGGATTTATTGATAGTACTTCCATCTGCCATATTTTCAGCCGTAATGACAATGCCATTCTCCGCTTTTTCCTGGCTAAAGGTCCAATCCTGGTCTGCATAGGTGAGAATTAACGTTCTCTTAGCTTTGTAATAATGCTCACCTGTATAGTCAGTCGGATGATTGTCAGTCTCATCGTCATCAGAGGAAACAGATACGATCGGCTTGTTAGGATTGAAGGCGTATTTATCTGTTACCGCCACAGACTGGTTGCCGGCATTATCTTCCGCAACGACTATCAGTCTGACATCAGTACTTACGTTTTTGCTCGCATTGATTTCAACCTCACCGGACACCATTTCCGGATCAGTCACTTCAAAAGAACCGCTTTGTGTAATCTTTTGTGTATTTAACGGCTTACTCTCTTTATAATTATTAACAACATAATACTTGACGGACTTTATACCTGAATAAATGGAATTCACATTGTCCTTGACACTGACTGAAACCGTGCAGTTCCTATTGTAAATGCCTTTAGCATTAGCCTCTCTCTCAATCTGGAACGAGATAACGCTTTGCGTCATGTCAATGATGACTCCGTTTGTGCTGATATACTTGGTATTGCCCGCCTTGTCCGTAATCCGTGCATAAACAGTAAATTTCTCTTCCGCATCGAAGGTGTACTCGGTGTCTGTAAATTCCCCGTTCTTAAACAACTCTTCAAGTGTTTCTCCATTCAACGCTTCTTCTGAATCCGCTTTGTAATACTTGACAAACTGAACACCGGACAATTTATCCGTTGCATTGGCCGATACGGTAACCGTATTTTTTCTGAACGTATTAAATGCAAATTCGCCGGGAGTAATCAGAGCATTCCATTTTGCCTTTGAATCAACGGAGATTTCTCCGGTCGGAGCCGTTTTATCAATTACGAAATCAGGCGATGTCAGAGTACCTGCCGCTAAACCGGCTCTATTGGTATAGGAGATCGACAGATCAGAATAACGGCCTTCATCAGTCAATTCAAATGTACCGCTATACTTGCCGCCTTTTACTGTCCAGGTAATCACCGGTGCGCTCATTGCTTTGTTGCCTTTTTTAAGCAGCAACTTCACATTATCAGATGCAAAGCAGTCCGCGCGATCGGTAATGGTTATTTCTCCGCTTCTTGTCGCGTTATAGTAACCTTTCAGCGCGTCCTCAGGCTTGCTGTCGGTAAAGGCAAAATCCATTGTAGGCGCCGTGCTGTTGATATGCAAAATACAGGTTTCTTCCCTTTCGTTTCCTGCACGATCAGTCGCCTTGACATGAACCTGCACA
Source organism: uncultured Ruminococcus sp. (assembly GCA_902783065.1). GTDB lineage: Bacteria > Bacillota > Clostridia > Oscillospirales > Acutalibacteraceae > UBA1213. The sequence continues at coordinate 4,383 of CACZPV010000263.1, read as the reverse complement.
TTGTCACCCTGGTAATCGGAAGCGGATACGGTAATGGTGCCATTGAACCCATCGGCCGCTTCTTCTTCATGAGTGTACAGGGTCTTTTCGCCAGACTTGACATCTCCGTTTTCAATCCAATACACAACGCTCTTAAGATCAGATGCTACGGCAGGATCCACTGCCTCAATAGCAACAGACACATCGCTGTTAAAGAATCCGGCATCATTTCCGCTGACATCCGGAGGGGTAAAAGTTACTTCTGGGGATTCTTTATCTATGACAATATCCAATGTAAAGAATTCGCCTTCGCTCTTTATGTCGGACCAGCCCAGTCCTTTCAGCACTCTTATTTTAGTAATTTTTAAGCTCTTATCAATTGTTACAGTACCATTTGCGCCTTTATCTTTAGTACCGTCAGAGTAGGTCACTTCAATACCTTTTGCGCCAAAAAGACCTGATGTGTTCGAGCTAATCTTAACAATTGTGTCCTTATCCAGCACATACTGATTGTTTTTCGGATCTGTTTTGATGATAGAATCCTCGGAAATAGAAACAGTGATATTTTCCGGCGTCAGTATCTCGCTTTTAGCAAAAGAAACTGTAACAGTCTTATCTTCCGTAATGCTTTCCAGCTTTAGCAGAAACGCCTTATTATCATCTGAAATGGTAAGATTTGACTCCAAATTTATTATTTCATTATTTACTACAACAGAGTCTACTGCGTACCCATCTTTGGGCATAATTGTTACAGTTGCATCTTTTCCATAGTCTACAGATGCATTATCAACAGTAGCAGTACCGTTGTTCGGTCGATTTATTTTTACGGAAAAAACCATAGGCGCAAAAACAACCTCGACGGTTTGATCCTTTTTTGACAAAGCAGCGCTAACATATGGTTTTTCCTTAGTGTATTGGTTACCGGCAAACTCGGTTTTCTTTCCGTTGATCGAAACTTGCGAAACCCTGTAATTCTCTTTAGGAGTTGCGGTAATCTTAATTCCATCGGTTGTTTTCACCTTAACGATGCCGCCGTCTGTATTTGCCTCCGGTGTAATAGTACCTTTTTCGCTGTCATATTTCAGGGTTACCCTGTAGACCTTATCAAACTTGACAGCAATGGCAGTGTCGGATGTGATCTTGATTTTTTTGCTGAAATTGTTAATATCAGAAATGTCCTTTGACTCTTCACCTACAGTTATGGAAGAAATCTGATAGTTATCATTTGCTTTTACGCCCAGATTCAACTCTGTGCCTTCAAAAACAACCATCTTCTCGTTCTGCATTTTCTTGTCATTCAGCGTAACTTCTCCGCCTTCATACTTTTGAACCGTAACAGTTGTGCACTTGACAAATTCCACTCTGATTGTAGTATTTCCGGATACTTTCATATCAGTAAGTTCGTATGGACTATTTCCGTTACTAACGGTAAACTCCGTCTTTTGACCGTCAATGGTGATCGTTTTAATAGCATACCCGTTGTCGGTATCCGGAATTACCTTCACAGAAATCTGACTGTCTTTTTCAACGGTAATCTGCGAATCGGCTTCACCATTAAGCAAAATCTGGCCTTGACCGATCTGATTAACTTTGACATTTACAAGCTCGGTCACAGGCTCGGATGAAGGATCAGACGAAGGCTCATCACTTTTGGAAACAATCGCGTTCGGTTCCGAAGATTCCGGGCTTGCCCATACTGTTGCAGGCATCAAACTGACAAGCAGCATGGTGGCAAGCAGCGCAGAACACACTCTGTAAAACGGCTTGGATTTCAAATCATTCATGTGTTTCTTTCTCCTCACTAAAATAATTTTACCTATACTTCAATCTTCTTTTGAACAGACGTGTTCATTCCTCCGTCTGAAATCCGGCACTTTCAGACGAAATAATTCCACGTTTTGATGTATCGGATTTATAATTCTCTTCCACAAATCAGATACACACAATGCTATTCTCTGAGAAATCTGTACAGTATATTTATCATTTTCACCACTATGAAGAATGAACAACTCAAGTGATAAAAATAATATCCACATCAAAAAGACCAACGGCTGCACATAGCCAATGTTCGCAACTATCAATACTGCAATGATACACACTGTCGATGTCATTAGAAAACCGAACAATGCTGCTCTGCGATTACTCAACCAACTACTAATAATATGCCTTGCCAAAAAGACGTTGTCCTCTGACTTATTTTTTTTTCGAAGAATTATTGTCCTTACAAGATTCACAATCCCACAAAGTATTCCAAGCCAAAATAACACCGCCGCTATAACGACAATTGAACTTTGTACCTTGCTTTTGTCAGAATAATCAGTGAGCGGAACGAATAACAGCATTGTAAATGATACGGCAAATCCTAATGCAGACAATGCAAATGAAAGCAGGTGCTTTTTTTCATTTGGCATTCCCTTCCATTTCTGTAATATATTCATTTAATCCCCTCAATAAATTCTTTCATCCGTATGGATTTCCGTCATGCTCTTAACAATTCTAAAAGCGACTGGTTGAACAACCTCTTCTAATTGAGCAGTAACACCATTCAAAACGGTTGTTCCCATATTTTCATTTGCCGATATTTCCTTAGCATCATTTCCAACACCAAGAACAGTTGTTCCAGGTAAAGGTGTTCCGCTATTCGGAATTATCATATTATTACTTGGATTCTCGTTTTTCTTAAAACCGGAAGTGTTGATTTCAGCGGCATTTTTACTAATTGTTTCGGTTAGCTCTAAAGCTTTATCAGACAAGACAGTTGCTTTTTGAGGATTATTTCCACTTGTAATACTATTTTCCTGACTGTCACTTACGTCACCGTGTTTGCTGTCCAACCGTTTAGATATAGACGAGAAAGGAGCAAATGTCTTACTTTTTCTTAATGCTGAACTAACTTTGCTTGTTAGCTTTCCTCTTTCAAGATTCACTCTACTAGAGCGATGCAGCTTTTCTCCGCCAGAAGCGTTATTTTCCCGAATAGCCTGCACTTCGCGTGCAACTGTTCGTCCTGTCAAATCCCCAATAACAGAAATAATATCCAGTTTCAAAAAGATAAAAACAGCCGCAATTAACGCTACCGCAGAAAGGGAAAAACCAATTATCGCTATGATATACCATGTTTGCGCACTCAAATGACTCACCTACCCTCTGAAAGCCTTACTGATGGCTTCTTTTGCAATTGGCATTCCTGACTCGATCTCCCGCATAAGGCTGATTTTTTCCTTGCTGACACCCTGTTCTTCACCCTCATCAAGACTCCTACCCGAGCCAAGTAACTGTTCTTTTAATGTATTGTAGCCATCTTGCACACGCTTCAACAAGTCATTCATATCATTTTGTTTAATGTTTTCCCTTTTGAATTTATAGGCATAAGCTCCGATCGAATTGATGGAAATCCTGTAAATCTGCAATCTGACCATCTCTGAATCATCGCCGTTACTCCCCTCTTCCTCCAGCATTTCAACAAGGGAGTTAATACTGTTCCAGTTTTCTTCATATAATCCTTTATCGGATTTTCCTTCCATATCAATCAGCGTTATCTCATTATGAAATTTTCCGATATTATAATAGGCCATTGCCTGATTATAATAATACGCGGATGAACCTCCGCACTCCATAGCATCATTAAACCACTTTGAAGAAAACTTTGCGCAGGTCATCCAGTTTTCAATCTGATTCTTATCACCCGCATAGTAAGTCCAATATAACACACCGATTTCATAAGCCAATTCTCCATACACGGCTTTACTTGCAGCATCATTTTCAAATGAGGATCTCTTCACTTTTTTGAGCAGCAATTCTTCTTCTTTACTGGTGAACAACTGATCAGCCTTAAAAGAGTTGATTAGTCCAAAATAGGCGTTATATGACTCTACAGGTTCCTTACTGTCACTGTCATTTTTCAATTCATTCGGTTTTATATCGATCGCCTGAAGATAGTAGTCTATTTTCTTACTGGCGTCCGTTTCATTATAAGCCTTATTTACAACTTCTTCATAGTCGGAATTAATAGTACTGGTTCTCATAATAAGTCCAAAAATACCAACTATCATAAAAACAAGGCATGCAGCTGCCGTGGTAATGAATGCGATAAGCTTTTTCTTTTGCATAGTCCTATACGCTTCACCGTTTTCACGGTAATGTTGCAATGCATACAAAAGCTCCGCACAGTTCTGGTATCTGTCCGCAGGATTAAGCTGCGTACACTTCTGAATAATAGCTTCCAATCCGGGATCAAGCTGCGGATTAATCTGTCTGATGGGGATGATTCCATCCTTTTCATCCATCGGATGCCGACCTGTCACTAAATGATACAGGGTTGCACCTAAACAATAAACATCTGTTCGTGGATCAGTCTGTCCTTTACCTCCAAACTGTTCAGGAGCTGCATATCCCATTGTACCA
>CACZPV010000262.1 GCA_902783065.1 uncultured Ruminococcus sp. | reverse complement strand
TTATTTGCAATTTTTTATCCGATTGTCTTGTTGAGAAGTCGGCATTATAAACAGTTTCAAATTGCTTGATTATTGAGCAGACACTAAATAGTTTAAGTTTTTTTGAAAAAAGGGTCTGGTGAATAACCATTTGTTTTTAAACAAGTACTTTCGCCTAGGGTAAATACGTCGGCTCGCCGGAAAAATAAAGACTTGTTATATAACGGTAATTGTGATATAATGTACATGGTAAATACCGAATTAAAATGATAAAGGAGCAGATAAAATGGATATAGTTTGTTTGGATCTCGAGGGTGTTCTTGTTCCCGAAATATGGATTGCATTTGCACAGGCAAGCGGTATTCCCGAACTTAAGAGAACAACACGTGATGAACCTGATTATGATAAGCTTATGACATGGCGTCTTGGTATTTTGAAAGAACATGGTCTTGGTCTGAAAGAAATACAGGATACAATTGCAAAGATTGACCCTATTCCCGGTGCAAAGGAGTTTCTTGATGAACTTCGCTCCCTGACACAGGTTATTATTATCAGCGATACTTTCACACAGTTTGCAAAACCGCTGATGGAGAAGCTTGGCTGGCCGACAATTTTCTGTAACTCACTGGAAGTAGCAGAAAACGGAGAGATTACAGGCTTTAAAATGCGTATCGAAAATTCCAAATATACCACTGTTAAAGCATTGCAGTCTATCGGTTACAATACCATTGCAAGCGGTGACAGTTATAACGATCTTGGTATGATAAAAGCAAGCAAAGCGGGCTTCCTCTTTAAGAGTACAGAACAGATCAAGGCTGACAATCCGCAGTTCCCGGCCTTTGAAACATATGACGAGCTTCTGACAGCAATTAAGAAAAATCTGGATTGATTAATATTTCCCCGTATCCCGAATGATACGGGGATTTTTGATATTCAGTTGCTAATAAAATGAAATATGTTTGCGAATAAGCTGATATAAAGATTACAAATCAATATTGCAGACTGACATAATAATTTTATTTCTGTCAAAATTATTGAATTTGTTTCGGTGAATGTGTATAATGACATCAGACAACGGAATGGTTGTCTGATACTAATGATTGGGAGGCAGACAATGAAAAAATCGAGATTAAAAATGAAATTTGCAGCAGTTATATTGATATTGGCGGCCGCCGCTTCTTTCTCCATATTTGCTGATGCGGCGCAGTCTTCGGAAACATCCGCAGCAGCAGAAAATTCTTCGATAAAAGAATCATCAAAAACAACAGGCAGTATGCAGAGATATTATTTTGATAAAAATTTGGTAAATGCCGGATTGGATACCGGTTTTACCGGTAAGGATCCAATTTCCGGAGATGATCCGCATTTCGGATGGGAACTTGGTAAATTTAATGTAACCGGTTATACAAGAGTCACAGACGAAGATACGGCTCACCCTGTTTTCCTCAAAACAGTTGGTGATAAGGTAACATTATGGTTTAAACTGGATCAGGATATCAATAAGCTTAACGGCGATGAGAATATGACAATTTTTGATGATGCAAACGGCTATGATGAGTATTTCGGCATAACAAAAACTGAGTTTAACAAAGGAACTCTGATTGTAAGACATTCAAATTATCAAAATAAGGAACAGGAACCAGTAATATATACCAATTATCTTCAGTCTAAAACCACTAAAGGAGCTGATACAACGGTAGAGCTTTTTGAGGAAGGCGATTATGAGGTTGCTCTTGATTATGAAATAGAAAAAGTATCCTATATACTTGGCATACCGAAAAAAGATTATTACAATTATCGTATTTCTTTTGAATTTTCGGTAAGAAACGGTAACTGTATGGTTTATCCCTTTGATATCAAAACCAAGGAGGAATTGACAAATAAATCTATTACTCCCAACGGGTTTTACCTTGATCTGGCAAAATCAAGATATCTTGATATTGATATAAAAAAGGAAGTACTAAAAGATGGTGCTGACGGCTTGGTGGAGGATGTACGATTTAATGCTCCGGCTAAAGACGGGGATAAATATACTACGGACGGTATTTACACCATAACAGTATCAAACCGTTATACAACTCAGCGGACCGAAAAGAAAATTTATGTCGGTGATGATAACTTGCTTAAAGCCTATATTACTACCGGACTTTCAATCAGTGAAATCCGTAAAAAAGTTGAAAACGGTGCCCGGATCAACAATGACGGTACTATCGTCACCGTAGCTGCAAAACCGCTGGCATCTGTTCAGAGTACTGAAAAGGAAATTGAAATTTCCGCTGTTCAAGATTTATCTGCTGAAAAAGCTGATGCGATTTCTTCTGATTCTATTAGTAAAAATGAGGGATTTCATTTCTATCTGATTATTGCTGCCGGAGCAGCTGTAATTGCAATCGCCGGAGGCGTAATCTGGATCGCCGTGAAAGGTAAAAGAAAAAAACAGTGACCTGAATTTTACGGATTCAAGTATAATAATACCCCACAGGCATTTTATGGCTTGTGGGGTATTATATTGGAGCATAAATACAGGAGATTCAGATATCATAAAGTAAAGAATAATCTTCCATATTCTTGAATTCGTCAAATGTCATTTTACATAGCTGTATGCAGGTATAATCATCAAAAATATATTCTCTTGGAATAAATTTTTCCATTACAACGGTATGATCCTGTGTACTTTGACCTAGTTCGTTGACACCGAATCTTTTGATAACATATATGTTCTTATATTTTTTGATCATATCATAGCTTTCCTGTATTTCATGCTTTTTTTCCGTTGTACCAACACTATATGTGGTATAAGTAAGGAATCGCTTATATCCTGGGTTATATACTCTGAGTCCGGGAAGTTTTGCACAATATGTCGAACAGGTTGGAAGAGCAATAAAAATAGAATCGTCAAGAGACGCATTATTTTTAATATACTCAGTTACATATGCGGAACCGGTATAGTCATAGTCATAGAAATAGTCTGTAATAAGCATATATATCCCTTTTGGAACAGAAACAGCACAAACCGCACACAGAATAATACTGATAGTTTTCTGGTAATTACGGTCCGTTTTAATTATTAGTTCCGCAGCCATTTTAAGAAATTTGCTTTCTATTTTTGAGGTATCTATGTTAATATCCCATTGCTTTTGTACATTTGAACTCTTGGCAGCCCATATGATGAATATTAATGTATAAAGATATATCGCCGCTCTTGAAGTAAGCATGGTTTTGTAAATAATTTGCGTGCAAAAAAAGAAAAATACCGAAAATACTAAATATGAAATGACAGCACGAGGATATCTTCTCAGCATAAAAAGTACAGCAATAATTAATGTTGTCACAAATGCACCGATCAGATGTTCGGCAGCCGAATGAGAGATAAAAGCACTTGAATAGCTTCCAATGCATGTAAAAATACCTAAAAACCTCTTAAAAAAATTATCAGCTGTCAAAGGACTTTTGGCTATATCATTGTTGCTGGAAAGGGAGGATAAAAGAGGCAGCACCAGCAATATTACGCCAGCCAGTGCGATAAACATACCTGCTGCGGCAAGTAATCTTTTTTTGACTGTATTTTCTTTAAATTGCCTGAAAAAATCTATCAGAATATAAATACCGATAATGCCTACCAATCCGCTCATTGTGACATGAGTAATTGCCAACAGACCTATGAGCAGTCCGAATATCAGAGGATGTTCTGCTCTCTCAGGATAAAGCATAGCAATAAGACATAACAGAAAGATAATTACGCAGTAAATTCTTGAAAAAATGGAGGTATAATAAACGAATCCAACTGAAAAAAGAATAAATACCTTTAAATAGGTTTTAAACGGAGATTTAAAGCATACCAAAGCTGCTGAGGCTGTACTGAATCCCCAACTGATCAAGGGCAGCACAGAAACGGAAAATCCCAATCTGGTAAACGGGTACAAAATCAGATACCAAAGAGGAGGATGTCCTTCAAATTTTAATGCGTCAAACATGCCATAAATATCATTATCTCGTACAAGACACCATGCCTGTGCTTCATCATTCCAACATTCATGGGTAAGCGCACCTATGAATGTTAATGCCGCATATATTACAAAAAAAATAAAACAAATGGTTTTTTGGTTAATATGCTGTTTTTTAGTATTCATAATTTCTCCTTTTTATCATACAATTATTAGTCGATTGTAAAAGTCTGAAAATCTTTTTTTAATGCGGTTTTTGATATCATATATTTTACAATTTTTCTCAGCTGTAATCCGTAATTTTCGTAGCTTTTTCGTCGAAAACGACTTTTTTGACATTCGGGGCGGGGTTTGTGCCGCCTTTTTACAATCGGCTATTCATACAACCCAGCTGACTGTAAAATTCAGAAAATCCCTTATTAACTTCACGGATACAGGATAAAGTCAGAATCAGCATATTATAAGAGATTAAAACACCGGATTCTCAGATTTTCTTTAGATCTTCCTCTGAAAGCTTTCTGAGTTCTACCTGATAATAGCTGTTAAAATCATATTCTGATGGAAGTGTAGTTTGTAATAAAACATTTTTATCATCACCAAAAGTTTGTTCTCCATTTTTATATTTGATAAAAGAAATAGAATATATATTATTGAATTTCTTTAAAAATGCTTCATCTTTGCCTTTTATCGGATCAGGCTCTATACTGTTTGGATTATACGTCAGAATACGCTGATACTGAGTACTGTATACTTTCATTCCCGGAAGCATTGCACAATATGTAGAGCATGAAGGTTCTCCGTCAAGTATAAAAACGGAGTCTTTAAGTGAAATCTCTTGATTGATAATGTAGTCAGTTACATCTTTTGCACCCGTATAGTCGTAATCAGAGCAATAATCTGATACAAGCATAAAAATTCCTCTTGGAAAAGAAACAGCGCAAATAACACAGACAATAACACTTATGCTTCTGAAAAAATTCGTATCTATCCGAATCAGCTTTTGTGCCCATTTTTGAAGAATACTGCTGCTGAATTTTGAACTGTCCAGTGTAATATCACAAAATTTTGGCTGATCAGTATTTTTAGCAGCCCATAAAATAAACAAGAAAGTATACAGATATACAGCAGCTCTTGCGGCAAGCATTACACGATATATAATTTGCGTTGCAAGAAAGAAAAATACAGAAAAAACGACAAATGCAGCAACAGCACGGGGATATCTTCTCAAAAGAATCAGTGCTATAATGAGCAGCGCCGTTACCAAAGCTCCGATCAATGCTCCTACATAGGAATTAGAAGAAAATTTGCACAGATAGCTTCCGATACAAACAAATACATTTGACAGCCTTTTAAATAAAACATCAGCAGATATTTGATTAGAAACCACAATATCATTGCTTTGTACCGAAAACAAAAGTGGTAAAACAAGCAATATGACACCTGAAAGCGCAATAACCATACCTGCCATATCCATTAATTTTTTTTTAGCGGTATTCTTTTTAAAATTTTTGCAAAAATCAATCAGCATGTAGATTCCGAGAATACCCACAAGTCCGCTCATAATAACATGAGTCATTGCCAAAAGACCAACCATCAGTCCATATAACAGAGGATGATCATTTCTTTTTGGATAAATCATTGCCAGAAGGCATAAAAGAAGAATAATAATACAGTATGTTCTTGATACTATTGAATTATAATAGAGAAAACCTGCCGAATAAAGAACAAAAAATCTGACAGAAATATGAAACGGTGATCGGTATGTAATCAGCCATGCGGTTACAGTACAGATTCCCCAACTAATAAATGGCAGTATTCCGACCGGACATCCTAATTTTACAAAAGGAAAAATAATTAAATACCAGAGCGGTGGATGTCCCTCAAAACGCAGTGCCTGAATTAAACCGGGAATATCATTATCTCGGGCGATACACCATGCCTGTGCTTCATCATACCAACATTCATGCTGACAAGCTCCGATAAATGTGATTATTGCATAAACGGCAAAAAATACAGCACATAATTTTTTTTCATTTATATGTAAATTAGGTTTCATAAGAACCTCCTGAATTTATTTGTAAAAAACGACAATTATATTATACGATTTTAGCTGCATTATGTCAAATTCAGCCTTCTCCAAAACACTGTCCTGCAAGCCGCCGGATCCTGAATGTGAATTTTTTTCATTCACCACAGATGTTATGCACTGCTGCCAACTATAATTTTACACTTACCACTATCAGAACTATATATGCGCCGGAGAAAATATTTGACATGAAGAAAAAGATATAATATGATTATATAATAGAGATTTTGATAAAGCGGTGATCTGATTGAATCAAAAAAGACAAAAAAGAATAGCAGTTATTAATGATTTTTCAGGATTCGGAAGATGCTCCCTTACGGTATCTATTCCTATTATTTCCGCTATGGGAATACAATGCTGTGCGATTCCGACAGCGGTTTTTTCTAATCATACAGGTTATGACGATTATTTTTTTGATGATTATACGGATAAAATGAAATATTATTATTCTAAATGGGAAAAGCTCGGACTCCGGTTTGACGGAATTTACACCGGATTTCTCGGATCAGAACGTCAGGTGGATATCGTGAGGGATTTTATCAGCCGGTTTTCGGATGCCGATACCAGAATAATTGTGGATCCTGTGATGGGGGATGACGGAAGAACTTATGCAACGCTGACACACGGATTGTGCAGACGCTTAGGTGCGCTGGTAAGACACAGTGATATTATTACTCCGAATCTGACAGAAGCGTGTATTCTGACAGGGATACCGTACAGCGAAAATCTGACCGATGTTTCTTCTCTGTTGAAAATTGCCGGAAAATTGGTTTCTCTCGGCAGTAATAATATTGTAATAACAGGTATCAATCAAGGGAATGATATAAGTAACTTTATCTATACCCGCAACGGAAACTATGAAATGTATAGTATGCCGCTTTCCGGTTCACGGCGTGCCGGTACGGGAGATGTGTTTGCATCTGTTATTGCTGCCGATGCCGTTAACGGTGTTCTGCTGCATGATTCTGTGAAAAAAGCTGCCGCCTTTGTTGCTAAGGCAATTACAGCTTCTGATGAAATGAATATCCCGCCTCAGGATGGCATATGTTTTGAATTATTTATGAAAGAATTGTTTTGAACCGGATTAATAGTTCCTTAAATGCAAACATATTAGTCGAATTTAACATTATTTTTTCTCACAGGTTCCACATTATTGTTGAAACAAAAAAATATTAATATTGTATTGTATTATTATGTCGATTTATGATATGATGTAATGAGAAAATTAATGAACTCGTGCCGCCTGAAGGTACGTTTGTGATATGCTTTTACGCTGAGTTTGATTGGCGCAATTTTGATTCCGAAAGGATGAATTTAATTTTTTATGAGAGTGAAACATATATTGAAGATTTCAGCAGTAATTAGTATCTGTGCAATATGTTCTGCTTTATCGCTGTGCGTCTGTGCGGAAAATGGTGATCCCGATGAACAGGGAGAAACATATACGGATGATATAGTATATACAGATGAAACACAGCAGAATCCGCCTGAAACGCCTGCCGCCCCAGAAACACCGGATGAAGAATATATACCGGAAAATACTTCAGTGGAAGTCATTCCGGAAGTGAATGATAACGAAACAGAGTATATTCCGGAAGAAAATAATACAGTTTACGTTCCTCCTGAAAGCAACGGCTACGAGTATTTTGATGAATACCATGCCGGCGCAGAAGATTATTATTACAACGATTATTATAACGATTATTATTATGATGATTACGGTAATTATTCTGAGGAAACATCATATACTGATGAAACAGCTTCTGAACAGGAATCAGAACTGATGGAGCAGGGATCGGTGGATACCAATGAACTGACCTCGAAGGATTGGGAGAATATACAGAACAGTCTTAATTCTAAATCGGAACCGGGTGAGGCGACACCTGAAAATTCACAGGCGTTTTTTGCTAATATCGACAATAACAACGAACAAAGCGGTGAATTTGGTACGCTTAAAGACAAATCTGACAGCAGCGATACAAATGATACATGGATATATCTGATAATCGGAATTCCGCTGATACTTGCAGGAGCAGGAATTATTGCAGCAGTGGTTATAATAAATGTCAAAGCTAATAGAAAACTTAAGGCAGATCAAACAATAAGCGAACATACTGCTGATCCGCTGAGCAAGTCCATTCGTGATATCAGTGAAATTAAACCAACAGCAAAACCCAAACGCCCTATCTTCGGACCCAAACATGCCGCCGCCGGCAGACATCGTGCATCCGGAAATGCATTGCCGAGGGATCTGGTGGATACGTTGGATGAACCTCTGGCTCTGGAGAATGTCGATATATTGAAATAAAGACGGTTCGTGCTTGAATAAGTCATAAAACTGTGCTATAATGTAGCTGTAAAATGCAGATTGGCTATTGAAACACTCGGATATGTTTTTCTGCTGTACAGATAATAAGGTTGTCTTTTGATACTTGACTGCGAAAGGACAACCGAAAAGAATCGGAGGAAAAGGAACAGAATGGATAAGTCAGAAATCTTAGAACTGAAAAAAAACGCCTGTAATGTAAGACTGTGGACGGTCGAGGGTGTTTTTAACGCAAAATCGGGTCATCCGGGCGGATCGCTTTCTGCCGCAGATATCATTACCTACCTTTATTTTAAGGAAATGAATGTGGATCCTGAGAACCCTGAAAATCCTGACAGAGATCGCTTCGTGCTTTCAAAGGGACATTGCTGCCCTGCTTTGTATGCAGCACTTGCACTTAAGGGATTTTTTTCCACAGACGAGATCAAAGTACTCCGTCATATCGGAGCTATGCTGCAAGGACACCCTGATATGAAACATACTCCCGGTATTGATATGAGCTCCGGTTCATTGGGTCAGGGTATTTCTGCTGCCTGTGGTATGGCACTGGCAGGTAAGCTCGGCGGTAAGGATTACCGTGTATATGCTATGCTTGGCGACGGAGAATGTGAAGAAGGTCAGGTTTGGGAGGCAGCAATGTTCGCCGCTCATAATAAGCTTGATAACCTTACTGTTTTCGTTGATTTTAATGGACTTCAGATTGACGGCAGTGTTGCAGATGTAGCAGGATTGACAGAATTGGATAAAAAATTTGCTTCCTTTGGATTTGAGGTCATCACAATTAACGGTCATGATTTTGAACAGATTGAGGATGCGGTCAGCAAGGCAAAATCTGTGAAAGGTAAGCCTGCCGTTATTATTGCCAACACCGTGAAAGGTAAGGGCGTTTCCTATATGGAAAATCAGGTTGGCTGGCACGGAAAGGCTCCGAACGCAGACGAATACAAGATCGCTATGGATGAACTTAAAGAGCAGCTTAAAGCATTGGAGGCATAAAACATGGCAGAAAGTAAGAAAATAGCAACAAGAGAAAGCTTTGGTATGGCACTTTGCGAGCTTGCAAAGGTACACCCCGAAATAGTAGTTCTTGACGCTGACCTTGCGGCGGCT
>CACZPV010000261.1 GCA_902783065.1 uncultured Ruminococcus sp. | reverse complement strand
TGTACAGATACCCGCACATATTAAGCGAAGGCATCATTTTAATATTCATAAGAAGATGCGACCACCACGACTGATTATCACCCGTCCAGATTCCTCCGTAGCGATGGCTTCCTATATAAGATGCACGAGAGAACAGCAACATTCTTTTATCAGGAATTGCCTGATCAAAAGTTTCTCCGGCAGCTCTTGTCATAAATGCTCCATACAGATTATGAACCTGATCATGCCGTACAATTCTGCCGTCCATATTATGGTAAAAGCTTTCGTAATCCTTCATTCTGTTTGACAGATTCGTCAGATGATCCTTAAGCTCAAAGAATTTTAAAGGATCGTTTGTATCAAAATCAAAATTCTGTACATATTCCTTTGCCTGTGCAACGCCTTCCTCCGTATAGAACATTGCAGGTTCATTCATATCGTTCCAGAAGCCTTCAATACCGCTGTCAATCAGTGTCTTATATTTAGAACCAAACCACATTCTGGCATTTGTATTCATAAAATCAGGAAAATGCGTTTTTCCCGGCCAGACTCCGGCAACAAAATCCGTTCCGTCAGCTCTTTTACAGAACAGCTGATATTGTTTTCCTTCTTCGTAAATCTCATAACCGTCCTCGATTTTAACACCGGCATCAATAATCGGGACCAAATGAATACCTTCTTCCTTCATTTCCCTGACAAATTCAGGAAAATTCGGGAAACGTTCCTCACTTACAGTAAAATCCTTATATCCGTCCATATAATCAATGTCAAGATAAACTGCATCCAACGGAATACCGGCATCCCGGTGTTTATGAACCACTTCTCTTATTTCGTCCTCATTCATATAACTCCATCGGCTTTGCTGATATCCGAATGCCCATTCCGGAGCAATATAGCTTCTGCCGATCATTTCTCTGAACTTTCTGACGATATCATATGCACTTCTGCCCTCTATCACGTAAACCGTAAAATCGGGACAGCCGGGTTCAATATTCATCATATTATACGAAGTAAAGCCGATATCAAATTTAACTTCAGCAGCACAGTCAATAAAAAAACCTACGTTGATCATACCAGAAACCACAATAAAATTGTGTGCGCCATATAGGGAAACTTTTTCTTCGGTCTGATTAGGTTCATCCGTACAGAAGCTTCTATAAATTTTTCCGCGTTTATTCAAACCGCCGTTTGCCTCACCAAGTCCATAGACAATATCATCATTTTCCATTTCATAATTAAAAATGATTTTACCGTTCATTTCGATCTCACTTAGATACTGTATCGGATCTGCAGACGGTTCAATAGGAACAACAACCGCATTGGTCTCTATTGGATTTCCATAAACAAACTTTTTTACCATATTTAACCCTCTTTCTTTTCAACTTTACAGGAAACAGATAAAAGTTTCCTTTACATAAGCAGACAACTATAAATCATTTTTTGTACCGCAAACTTTAACTCTTCAAGTATTCAAAAGCTTTTTGAACAACACGGAAATTAATTTTAAATCCACTAATATTTCTATTATAACATAACAGTTTTCATTTTTCCATATATTTTTTACAATATTGTCACTAAAAACAAAAATGTTTACCAAGCGGTATAAAATAAAATCAATTCAAACCGAAGTAAAAACGTATTTTCCTGGGAAAACCCTTTATTTGTAAACAAAGGGTTTTCCCCCAGACCACTTTCCTACAAAAAATGAAACTATAGTAAATGAAAACAACAAAATATTTTATCAACAATAGCAGACGACTGCAATATTCTTGAAATTATATTAAGCAGTGGAAATTGGTTAGGGTCCAGCGGCTCGCCGGACCCGTAATGTGATATTTGTTCATCACAGATTTTATGCCCCGCTGCCAACTATAATTTTACACTTACTTTTCAATATATCCTGAATTTATTTCTGCACATAATTATAGTCTTCCTGACGGATATATTCTATCATTTGTTCCCGTCCCTCAGCAGTCATAGGAAAAGTCCGTTCTGAAACGATCTGATCCTTACACTTATCATAACAATAGTCGCTATGCCAGATTCTTACGGTCATAGTTTCTTCTTTTGTATCAGGAATAATAATATAGTGAAACAGATAATGACATTCCGTATAATCATTATTATTTTCAAACCACATGATTTTGGGCAATTCTTCGCATAACATGTTTATGCCACTCCTTTTAAATTAATTTCACAGCGTAACGCTGGACCCTCAATAATACCCACAGCTAAACACAGTTTCAACACTATTCCAGTTATATGCTTTCTCGGTTCATAGTAAAATTGAATTACTAAAATTAAAGTTTTAGTTTTTTAGGAAGGGGGGTCGGGGAATAGCCCTTTGTTTCTAAACAAAGGGTTTCCCCCGGGGAAATATGTTCCGGCTCTATCGGCTCGTCATTAATTTTACTGCTTAATTTATAAAGCGCCCGGGTTCCCCCGAGCGCCGATAGTTTCATTAAAGAGCAGCCTTTGCCTTTTCAACGAGAGCTGTAAAAGCTTCTGCATCCGCAATTGCAATTTCAGAAAGCATTTTTCTGTTAAGAGTAATGCCTGCCTTTT
>CACZPV010000260.1 GCA_902783065.1 uncultured Ruminococcus sp. | reverse complement strand
GACTGCTTTCAATAACAAAAAATCCCCCCCTATCTCTCTTGAAAAAATCAAAGAAATAAGGGGGAAATTAAGATATTCTGTATTGTGATATACATCAATACGCACATCAAAAAATGCAACTATTGTATATCATCATTCAATGACATAATTCATAATTCAAATTATGATATTTATACAGTATATCACAATTGCCATGCAAAAGCCTGTATTTATGCAGATTTCAGACAATATTTTTAGTCCTCTTCATCGGTCTCTGGCATATCCCAGTTATGATAAACATTCTGAACATCGTCATTATCTTCCAGAATGTCGAGAAGTTTCTGCATCTTAACAGCGGCTTCCTCATCCTCGATTTTTGTATAGGTTGACGGAATCATTGAAACATCTGCAGAAACAAATTCATAACCCTTTTCTGTCAATGTTTCCATTACTGTACCGAAATCCTCCGGCTCAGTATAAATCTCGTAAACATCATCATTGTCCGAATTAAAATCAGCTGCCCCGGCTTCAAGAGCGTCTTCCATAACTTTATCTTCTTCATTATCCTCTTTTTCAATCACAAGAAGACCCTTTTTACTGAACATGAATGACACGCAGCCCTGTGTACCCAGATTTCCACCGAACTTGTCAAAATAGTGACGAATATCACCAGCAGTACGATTACGGTTATCCGTAAGAGTTTCCACAATTACAGCTATACCACACGGACCATAACCCTCGTAAGTGATATTTTCGTAATTATCGCCTTCTGTGCTGCCGGCTGCCTTTTTAATAATGCGTTCAATATTATCGTTGGGAACGTTATTTGCCTTAGCCTTTGCAATACACTCACGCAGTTTTGAGTTAGATGCAGGATCTGCTCCGCCGCCCTCACGTACAGCAACAGCAAGCTCTCTGCCTATTTTGGTAAATACCTTTGCTCTTGCACCGTCTGTTTTTTCCTTTTTTCTTTTAATTGTACTCCATTTTGAATGTCCTGACATACAATCCAATCCTCCTGTTTTTAATATCTTAACATAAAAACTCTCTTTTTCCTGTCTGAAAAAGAAAAATGATGAAATCAACTGACATCTCTACTATTTTAGCACAAAGTAATACTAATATCAAGTAGATTTTCTCCCGGGTATGTGTCATCTACTTTCTCCCGGGTATGTGTCAGCTACAATTTATAAAGGTGTGTTTTTTCGCAATTAAGCCTTGCTTTTTCTTCAAGAGTATAGTATAATGAAGAAAGCTTATCGGCTGATTTTCTGTAGATTGTCCTTATATGGGCTATCTGCGGTGTGGATTAGTATAATGGTGTTTCTGCATATTGCATGGCACCGAATAAAATTTAGGAGGATTCCAAAATGATTACAGCAGGCGATTTCAGAAACGGCGTTACATTTGAAATGGACGGACAGGTGGTTTCCATTATCGAGTTCCAGCATGTTAAACCCGGTAAGGGCGCAGCTTTCGTTCGTACTAAGATCAGAAATGTTATCACAGGTGCGGTTGTTGAAAAAACTTTCAACCCCAATGATAAATATCCGACCGCTTTTATCGAGAGAAAGGATATGGAATATCTTTATACAGACGGAGATCTGTATTATTTCATGGATAATGAAACTTATGAACAGCTTCCGATTAACGCAAGTGTACTCGGTGATAACTTTAAGTTTGTAAAGGAAAACATGGTATGTAAAATCATGTCCTATAAGGGCAATGTATTTGGTGTTGAGCCGCCTACATTTGTAGAGCTTGATGTAACTAAAACAGAACCGGGTATTAAGGGCGATACTGCTACTAACGTAACAAAACCCGCTGTTCTCGAAACAGGTGCTGAGATTAAGGTGCCTCTTTTTATTAATGAAGGAGATAAGATCCAGATAGATACGAGAACAGGCGAATATATGTCCAGAGCCTGATTTTTTCAAGCGGAGGTAATAATTTATGCAGCTTAGTGAAAAAGCGGCTTATGTTAAAGGTCTTATTGAGGGTTTGGAACTTGATCCGAGAGATAAACAGACAAAGGTGTTTAAGGTGATTGCTGACCTTCTGGCAGATATGGCAGAAGAAATCAAGGAACTTGGTCAGTGCTATGACGATGTCTGTGATCAGGTTGACGGCATCAGTGAGGACCTGGCAGGTGTGGAAGACCTTTTAGGCGAGGACAGCTTCGGCGGCATTAATTACAGCGATGCCGCAGCTGACAGTGATATGGCTTATGAGGTAACCTGTCCGACATGTAACGAAACAACCTATCTCAGTGAAAATTCTCTTAATACGGGTGTTATTAAATGCCCGTCCTGCGGAGAAGTGCTGGAACTTGGATATGTTGAGGACGAACTGGACGATGCAGACGATTCCAGTGAAGAAACCGAGGAGTAATATTCAGATCAAAACGCAGAATCTTGCCCATAGTCAGGATTCTGCGTCATTGTTATTAGGTCGTGTTGTTACGTAAATTTTTTGCCCTTGACCTGGATTCGTGAAGCCCGGATAATTCGCAAATTATTATAATGTCAACACTCCATAAAATTGGACGTTGTATGTCTGCCGATCGTTTTTCTGCCGGTAACGGTACGAAGCCGGCAGAAAAAAGGAGGAAAACGATATGCTGATTAATCTGTTCCGAACAGGAAACACGGACTTTTTAGAAGTCATTATGTATATCCTGTCAGTACTGCTGACAATATTTCTTGTACTGCCGCTGCATGAATGTGCCCACGGATTTGTTGCATACAAGCTCGGCGATGATACTGCCAAAAGACAGGGCAGACTGACGCTTAATCCGCTGGCACATATTGATTATCTTGGTGCGGCACTTATGCTTCTGATCGGATTCGGATGGGCAAAGCCTGTTCCTGTTGATTCACGTTATTTTAAAAATCCAAAAGTGGGAATGGCTTTGACAGCATTGGCTGGACCTGTTTCAAATCTGCTTGCGGCAATCGTGGCAAGCCTGATTCAAAGCGGTTTTCTGGCAATGATCAATAACAGTGTGATTGATTATAATGAGTTTGTCAAATATGTGCTGATTTTTCTTCAATATCTGATTGTTGTAAATATAAGTCTTGCGGTATTTAATTTTATTCCTGTACCGCCGCTTGACGGATCCAAAATTCTGATGGCATTTCTGCCTGATAAGGCAATTTTTTGGATTGCTCAGAGAGAACAAATGATTTCAATGGGACTTTTTGTTATTATTATGATGGGTGGATTTAACGGAATACTGAGTGTTGTAAGCAATTTCTTTTACAGTATTATTTCATGGATAACGTATCTGCCTTTTTCATGGGCTTATTGACGGGAGTTTGAAAATTGGAAAAAATATCGTACAGACTGGATGCTTTTGAGGGACCACTGGATCTTTTGCTGCATCTGATCGAAAAAAATAAACTGAATATCTACGATATCATGATCTCTGAATTGCTTGATCAGTATATGGAGCATATGCATCTTATGCAGCAGCAGGAACTGGAAATTGCAGGAGAATTTCTTGATATGGCATCCCGCTTGGTACAAATCAAATCTGCGATGCTTCTGCCTAAGTATGAAGAAGCAGAGGAAATGAAGAAAGAACTTTCAGGACAGCTTATTGAATATAAAAAATGTAAGCTCGTTGCTAAAATGCTGAGCCGCAATATCAGTTTTGACAGTTTTTGCCGTGAACCGGCCAAAATTAAAGCGGATATGCGCTATAAACGCAGCCATGAGCCGATGTATCTGATCGGTGCATATCTTGCGGCAGTTGGCAGAGGAAAAGAGAAAATACCGCCTTCTGAAGATGCATTTTCCGGTATTGTAAAGAGGAGGATTGTGTCCGTTAGTTCTAAGATCGTCGGTGTGATGAGAAAACTCTGGCATGGAAAAAGAGTCAGATATGAGAATGTTTTTGAGGATGCAAATGACCGGAGTGAACTTGTGGCAACGTTTCTGGCTGTATTGGAATTGATAAAGGGAAAGCGTGTCAGAATAGATGATGAGAACGGAAGTCAGATACTTCATATGATTGATAGTGAAAAGCAGGAGAATACATGACATTTCCACAGTTCCATCAAGTCAGATTCACGGATTCAGGTCAGATGTCAGAACGGGAAAAAACTTCCGGGAGGAAAGCAAATGAAGGAAGAAAAACTGAAAAGCGCTGTGGAAGCGATTATTTTTGCCTGCGGTACTCCTGTAGAGGCTGAGAGGATTGCACAGTCGCTGGAGATTTCAACAGAAAAAACAGTCGGTTTATGTGAACAGCTGCGCAGCGAATATGAAAAAAGGCACAGCGGTATTCGTATTGTCAGACTTGGGGAATGTTATCAGATGTGTACAGAAGAAGAATATGCTGATCCGATTCGTACAGTAATGGATATCCGAAGGAATACTCCTCTTTCGCAGGCGGCGAGCGAAGTATTGGCGGTAATTGCATATAATCAGCCGGTTACCAAAGCATTTGTTGAACAGGTGCGGGGGGTGGATTGCTCAGGTGTGGTTGCAAGTCTGATTGCAAGACAGCTGATTGAGGAAAAGGGAAGACTGGAATTACCGGGCAGACCTCTGATATATGGTACAACAGAGCATTTTTTGAGATGCTTTAATATTTCCTCACTGGATGAATTGCCGCCGCTTCCGGCAGATGAGGAAAGTACCGAAGAAGTGAATACCGAAATCATTGAAGAATCCGACGGCGGTGAGAAAATTTGACGGCACTGAAAGTAATATTAGTGATAATTGCCGTTATACTGATTCTTTCGATGTGTCCATTGAAAGTATATCTGGATTATGACGGTGATGTTAAACTAAAGATCGGGTATCTTTTTCTGAAGTTTCAGCTGATTCCGGAAAAACCGAAAAAGAAAAAAAAGCCCGCAAAAAAGCAGGACGAAAAAAAGGAAAAATCACAACCGAAGCCAAAACAGCCCGGACGTATAAAACGTCTGATAGACAGGCATGGACTTGATGGTCTGATCGAAATTCTTAAGGAAATCTGTGAGGTTGTTGTTGATGTTCTTAAAGGGCTGTCAAAACATCTGTACTTTACGAGATTTAATATACGGATTTGTGTAGTTGGCGAGGATGCAGCGGATACAGCAATCAAATACGGTTATGTATGTTCGGCTGTATATCCTGTTATTTCTGTTTTGCGTGAACACTCGGTTATAAAGAAGTTCAATACAGATATCAGTGCAGGTTTTCTTGCTGAGAAAACTGCGGCAGAAATGGAACTTACAGCAAAGATCAGACCATTGTATCTTATTCCGATTGTATTGTCGGCATTGATCAAGATGATTGCAGTACTTGCAAAACTACGATAAATAGAGTATACTACAGTTGACAGCACAAAGTTTATTTTTGTGCTTTGAACAGCGTTAAAAAGATGATAATGAATGATTTGAAGGCGGTGTAAATTATGAGTGAACATCCTATTCAGGGATTGATGGATACTACTCTTGAAAAAATTAAACAAATGGTGGATATCAATACGATTGTCGGTGATCCGATCGTAGTACCGGATGGTACAACTATTATTCCTGTATCAAAAATAGCATATGGTTTTGCATCCGGTGGTTCAGAATTTGGCAATAAACAGCAGCCCGAGGCAAAGCTGTTTGGCGGCGGAGGAGGTGCCGGGGTGACAATCAACCCTGTAGCTTTTATAGCTATCAGTCATGGGGATGTAAAACTTCTTAACGTTTCTAATGGTACTAATGAAAAAGCAATTGCTATGCTTCCAGAATTAGTGGATAAGATTTCGTCACTGTTTAAAAAAGACAAACCAAAAGCAGCTGAAAAAGCAAAAGAAGAAAAAATCGAAGAAGGACTAAAGGATCCGGAAGTATAACTGATCAGAATATTTAAAAAAAAATGGTTCAGATCGACCCGTTATTTGCATATACAATATCAGACGATTGTAAAACAATTAAGCGATATTGCTGTATTTTACAGCAGACCTTGTCCATCCCTCTGCACATTATCATTGGGAAGGGGGATATAGTATGGGACGGTCGTGGTCGTGCAGTACACGACCACGGCTTGGATAAGATATGCAAAGGAGCGGGAGTTTTGTTAATACGTAAATGGATCGCACTGCTTCTGATGATGACTTTTTTTCTCTTTGAGGCAGGTTGTGCAGAGGATGCGGATGTGTATGAGGATAATACTGCTGCGGATGTATTCGCAGATACGACAATGGCAGCAGACTTTCATCCTGATGGTATTAAAGACCATTCTGCATCGGCAGTGGTATATTGTGCCGATAACGGTGAGGTTCTTTACGGACATCATATTCATGACCGTAAAGCAATTGCCAGTATTACTAAAATTATGACGGCGATTATTGCACTGGAATATGCTGCGGCAAATGATAAGGCAGTTACTGTAACATCTGAGATGTATGCGGAAGGCTCAAGTATGTACCTTAAAGAGGGAGAGATAATTCGTCTGAGTCAACTCGTCAGGGGAATGATGGCAGTATCAGGAAATGATGCCGCTAATGCAGCTGCAATTGCAGTTGCAGGGAGTGCTGAAAAATTTGCCGGACTGATGAATGAAAAAGCCTATCAGCTTGGAATGAAAAATACGCAGTTTGTAACTCCGTCAGGACTGGACAGCGAAGGCCATTATTCAACGGCATATGATATGGCTCTGCTTTGTGCTTATGCGATGGAAAATGATACTTTTGCAGATATTGTATCACAGCAAACTGTTAGTGTTGAATATATTTCTCCTGAAGGGAAGGTACAGACTTTTCGTAATCATAACAAGCTTCTTTCTATATGCGAGGGTTGTATCGGCATTAAGACAGGTTTTACAAAAAAAGCCGGCAGAACACTTACGTCCTGCTGCGAGAGAGACGGCATACGTCTGGTCGTTGTTACACTGAATGACGGCGATGACTGGAATGATCATTGCGGGTTGTATGACTATTGTTTTTCCCTTGTAGAACGAAGGCGTCTGTGTGATACTTCCAGAACGGTCACGGTCCCGCTTGTAGGCGGAACCAATGACAGCGTTGAACTTGTGCCTGAAAAAGAACTGGACATTACAATTCGCAAAGATGAAGCAAATCAGCCTCAGGAGGTGATTGAAGCACCTCATTTTATTTATGCACCTGCTGTGAGGGGACGTATTTACGGAAGAATAAGATATTTGATGGGAGAAAAAGAAATTGCATCATGCAGACTGGTGACCGGTACGCAGTGATCTGCAAAAATTGATTTGGTTGTTTTTTATAAAGGGAAGAAATGAACAGCAAAGGATTGGTGAAGTATGGAAAAGGCAGATAATAAAATAAGAGTGCAGAAAATTATTGCAGATGCAGGAATTTCCTCCCGCAGAAAAGCAGAAGAACTGATCGAAAGGGGAGCAGTTACCGTTAACGGAAAACGAATCCGTTTAGGCGACAAGGCAGACCCGTATAGAGATAAGATCACAGTAGCGGGCAGAGAAATCACACTGCGGAAAGATGCAAAAAAATACTATATAATGCTTCATAAGCCAAGAGGATTTATTACCACCATGAATGATGAAGGCGGCAGAAAATGTGTTGCTGAATTAGTGGATGATATTCCGGCAAGACTTTTCCCGGTCGGAAGACTTGACAGGGAATCAGAAGGTATGCTGCTGATGACCAATGACGGTGATTTTGCCAATATGATCAGTCATCCGTCTACTCATTTTTCAAAGACATATCGGGTAACGGTACGCCCGAGAATTACCGAGGAACAACTGACAAAGCTTACTACAGGAGTAGTGATCGAAGGAAGAATGTCAATGCCGGCATCGATTCGTGTGATCAAATCCGAACAGGACAGAACGGTTCTGGAAATTGTTCTGGAGGAAGGCAGAAACAGACAGATCAGAAAAATGTGCGAATCGATCGGACTTGAAACTGCAAGACTAAAGCGTATTGCAATTGGACCTTTAAAGCTCGGAATGTTGCAGCCGGGAAAATGGAGAGAGTTAAAACCGGACGAAATGAGAAGCATCAATGCCTATCAGAAAAAGCTAAGGGCAAGAAATGAAAATAATAATAATTAAGAAACGCTTACCAATTCGTTAATCATTGTATGGAGCTAAGTGACGCTCTGCAAGAGGTCATACATTATTAGTAATTCAGTTTAAGTACTGATCTGAATCCGTGATGTTGATTTGATAGATTATAAAAGACTTTTCTGGTTTAATATTACTCAGGCTGCGGGTGTGCATGGCATGTCCGCAGTTGTTTTTTGAGCAATAAAAAAGGGGCTGTAGCGTATCAGTAGAAAAAGGTAAAAGTTTTGCCAGCCTTTGAAAAAGCTGCGGATTCCAAAGGCAGAACCTTTGTTCGCTGCACAAGCAGCGAAACAGCATGAGAATCCCTAAGCAAGGGGTGAATTTAAAAAACAGTCCGGTGGACTGTTTTTAAAGAAGTCTGGAAACCCCGACAGGAAAATATACTGCTTTTTCTAATATTAGTATAAGGAAACGCCGATTAATGAATTAATCAGCGTTTCCCTATATACTATATCGGCATATATAATTGTAAATGAGATTTTTTATCTGACGTTAATAACAACAGCATGGCTTCCGAGTTCCCGATAATGGTGCAGAAATTCTTCTGCATCATAGAATGTTATGGAATCTGTATCTGTCATAGGATCAGCAACACCAACTTTTGTTTTTTGCGTATTCATACCGGTCATGACATAGCAATGTTCGTTGCACAGCCATTTGATTTCTTTTCCATCCTTGGTTTTCCAACTGTCGGTAGGATAGGTTTCCCATAAAAACATTGTTGACCAGATCAATACAGGCTGACCGCTTGCGAGATATTCGTACATTTCGTCAGGAGTTTTCAGATCAATTGTTTCTGCATAAGAATCCGAACCGATACTTTCAAAATATTTGTTTGCGGCATCGGCAATACATTGACTATAGCAGCCATAAGCATTTTCACTATT
>CACZPV010000259.1 GCA_902783065.1 uncultured Ruminococcus sp. | reverse complement strand
ACAGACGACTGATGAAAAAGATTAAACCTGAATGGTTGCGGGTATTATTAAGGGTCCGGCGGCTCGCCGGGCGTCACGCTGGCAGCGCATGTAAAAAATATACTATCAGGAGAATATTATGATAAGTAACGAATTAAAAGAATTAATAATCAATGAGGACTGCAATGCGTATTTTGATGAACCAATGCGTCTTCATACCAGCTTTCGTATCGGCGGAAATACCGATTGCTTCTGCGAAGTAAATACACAGCAGGCTCTTAAGAATATTATAGCAGCCTGTAAAAAAGAAAACACCCGTTATTTTGTTATCGGACTTGGATCAAACCTTCTGGTCAGCGATGACGGAATTGACGGCGTTGTGCTGAAGCTTGGCGGCGATTTTGAGGAGATAAAGCTTCTTAACGATGACACCATCTTCTGCGGTGCAGGAATAAGTCTTGCTAAAATGTGCCTCTTTGCTAAAAACAAAAGCCTTGGCGGTGCAGAGTTTTCATGGGGCATCCCAGGTTCGGTGGGTGGTGCAGTTTATATGAATGCAGGCGCGTACGGCGGAGAAATCAAAGACATCGTTATTTCATCAACATATCTTGATGAGGACGGAAATATAGGTGTATTTAACGGTGATGAACATGAGTTTTCCTACCGACACAGCGTTTATTCGGATAAAAAACTGACAATTCTTGATGTTACCGTAAGATTGACACCTAAAAGCAAAAACGATATTTTCTATCTGATGCAGGATACTATGGATAAGCGTAAGAAAAAACAGCCTCTTAACCGTCCCAGTGCCGGCAGTGTTTTCAAACGCCCCGATGGCTACTTTGCTGCTGCACTGATTGAGGAATGTGGTCTGAAAGGTGTATCGGTGGGAGATGCACAGGTCAGCGAAAAACACAGCGGCTTTATTGTAAACAACGGCAAGGCTTCCGCTAAGGATGTTCGACAGCTGATTGATATGGTAAAAACTGTAGTTAAAGAAAAAACGGGTGTTGAACTGGAATGTGAAGTCAGATTTGTAGAATAGTAAATCAGGGTATCGCCGACAGGAATTAAAGATGGGTGAAATAAATGGAATTTATCATTATAACAGGGCTTTCCGGTGCAGGAAAATCGGTTGCTATGAAAAATATGGAGGATATCGGCTACTATTGCGTAGATAATATTCCTCCGATGCTTGTATCAACCTTTTACGAGCTTTGCGAAAAGTCATCGGACGAACATATGAAAAAAATTGCTGTAGTAACAGATATCCGTGCCGGAGATGTTTTTGATGACCTTTTTGCTTCCCTTGATAAACTTAAAGCTGCAAATAAAAAATATAAAATTCTTTTTCTGGATGCCAGAGATGATGTTCTGCTGCGCCGCTTTAAGGAAACCAGAAGAAAACACCCTCTGAGTGAAAATTCAGCCTCTACCGAAGGTGCTGTTCTGCTTGAAAGAGAACTGCTTATGCCCGTGAAAGCAAGAGCAGATTATGTTATTGATACCTCTCTTTTGTCCACTACACAGCTTAAAGAAAGAATCACCGCTCTTTTTCTGGGAAATGTAACACTTGGTCTTACTGTTACCTGTATGTCATTCGGATTCAAATACGGACTTCCTGCTGAAGCCGATCTGGTGTTTGATGTCAGATGCCTGCCGAATCCGTTCTACATTCCGGATCTCAAACCGCATACGGGACTTGATGCCTGTGTTTATGATTATGTGATGCAGTTTGAACAATCACAAGGCTATGCCGAAAGAATGTTAGGTCTTGTGGACTTCTCTCTGCCGCTGTATCGTTCGGAAGGAAAAAGCCAGCTTGTTATCGCGGTGGGATGCACGGGCGGAAAACACCGCTCTGTCACACTGACAAGAGTACTGTATCAGCATCTGCTGGATGACGGACAGAGAACTATTGTTCATCACAGAGATATTAATAAAACCTGACTTGGCACGACCGCAGCCGTCCACAAAAACCCCTTCCCTCCGGTGGAAACCCTTTCCTAAAAAAACTGAAACTGAAAATTTATTAATTCTATAATGAATCAATAAAAGCAGACGACTATGATAATGTTTAAACCTGAATAGCTGCAGGTATTAAATAGACAGCGGCAGCATGCCGCCCCTTCCTAAAAAAAACTGAAACTTTGAGCTTTATAGTAAACCCTGAATAAATTAATTTGAATAGCCGGAGGCAGTTT
>CACZPV010000258.1 GCA_902783065.1 uncultured Ruminococcus sp. | reverse complement strand
GATGAAACAGCAATCAACATCACCAATGCTATTATTGAAATTGTTTTTTTCTTTTTCAGGCTCATCTTATCATCTCCCGCCGCAAAATATTATCTTAAAATCATACAAGAAAAATAGTATTTTTTATATATTTTTTCAAATTTCTATAAAAGATTTTACTTTTTTAATATTTTAGCGCATTTCAGTGTAAAATATTACTAAATTTATATACTGATACATGAATCCGCGAATTTCGGGATTGATGTACAGTGAAAATGCAGTTAAACGTGAAGTTTTATTTATTATTTGACATTTATGAAATAACCAGCAGATGCGCTTCTTTTGCTTTTCCAAATATAATTCATCAAGTCAACTTTACGAATATGCAAATGCTAAATATTTTGTTAAAATTTTTATGTTTTTTCTGTAACCGTTTCAGTGTCAGCAGATTATTAATGCGAAGGAGGCGTTCAGCATGAAAAATATTAAATTAATAAGCGCACTTACCGCTATTATCATCGCAATGTCATCAGCAGGATGTTCCCGGCAGGAAAGCATAACTGTACCTAAGGAAAACAATTCTCTTTATGATACAGATACAGTAAAGAGCGACGATTCAGGTTCTGCGGAAGCACCAAAAGGTTCCTCCTCTGTTACCGTTAAAGGAACAGAAGAAGCCGGCAGAGAACTCGACACTGCCGGAAGTATTTATAATGCAACAGAGGGCGCTGCTGCAGAAGAAGGAGTCACCGCCGAGGCAGCACGGGAAACAGACTATGCGGCAGGTGAAAAATTTGAAGAAGCCGAAAAATCTCTTCCTGTAATTGATGATCCAATCGATGAACCATCTGTACAAACTTCCATAAAACCTGAAGCAGGCTTACTTACAGCCGGTGAGTGGAAGGATAATGATAATTGGGGGTTCTTCACAAACCTTGTAAATGCCGGAACTATAGTTTTTCCTAGCTATGGGATCGATCCGAGATTCCGCACAGCAGTTACCGTGACGGATAAGGACGGTAATCCGATTGTCAATGCAAAGGCAAGAATACTTGATGAAAGCGGAAATATTCTGTGGGAATCTATAACTGATAAAAAAGGAATTGCCTATCTTTTTACCACTGATGAGAACAGCGGAACCTCTGTGGAAATCGAGAACGGCGGAAAAAAACAGAATTATGAGATCAAAACATCGTCAGTTCCCGATGATCAAAGCAAAAAACAAAGCAGCAGTAAGGAAATAACCGTTCAGTTTGACAGCAGCTCAAAAGCATATAAACAGAATGAGATCATGTTTATCCTTGATACCACAGGATCCATGGGAGATGAAATGCTGTTTCTGCAAAGTGAATTTACCGCCATTACCAGTGAGATTGGTACCGAAAACACAAAATATTCCGTTAACTTCTACCGTGATAAAGGCGATGAATACATAACAAAGTGTTTTGATTTTACTTCGGATGTGAAGGATCTGCAAACTAAATTGAACAATGAAACTGCAACCGGCGGAGGAGATACTCCCGAAGCAGTTGCCGAAATACTTACTGAAACCATTAACAAAAGCAGTTGGAGTGAAGAATCTGTTAAACTTGCTTTTCTTATTTTAGATGCACCTCCGCACGGAGAAAAATCGACAGAAGTTGCTGCTGCCGTCAAGGAAGCCTCCAAAAAAGGCATACGACTGATTCCCGTAGTTTCTTCTAATTCTGAAAGAGATACTGAACTTTTTGCAAGGGCAGCTGCTATCGCCACAGGCGGCACCTATATATTCCTGACTGACGATTCCGGAATTGGCAGCTCTCATCTTGAACCTATAATCGGTGAATATAAGGTAGAAAAGCTTTATGACATTATAATAAGAGTAATTAACGAATATAAACAATAACTACCATATGATCATCAATACCGAGTTTCATAGATTCGGGTCGTATTAAAAATGTTTTCTCGGAGGATACACCTATACCGGCATATCCTCCGAGAATGTTTTTATGTGCAGCGTGGCAACATATTGCATTATTGTACTTTTGAAGTTTCCTGAACTTCCTTATAACCGGAAGGAATATTTAAAATATCTTTTACCTCAATATTAGAAGAAATATTACGGAATGTAAAAGTTGTTTTTCCGCTGTCAGTTTCTACCACTTCCGCTACAGGCTTATCAGCATAATCAAAATAATATGTTATCTCAGGATCTTTTATTCCTTTTAGCTGTGATTTTACAGTATATTTTTCATATTTCACATCCTGATCCTGAAATTTGGTTTTTCCGCTTTCCACAAATACACAGTTATTGATAATACCAAGACATATTTTTACCGTAAATTCTGCTCCGAAATCTTCAGCATTTCCGTCATAAAGTTTTTTGGTATATGTTTTGTCACCATGGTTAATTTCATAAATATAATGATCTTTGACCAATGTACTCTGCGAACCCAAATCTGACAGCATACTCAGTCCCCCGATATCATTTTCAAAATCTACTGCAATAATATAATCATAATTAACCGTTTTTGTTTTCGAAGCCTGACTTCCTTCCGATGAAGCTGCAGCAGAACTTAATTTGGATTCATCAAATTCCTGTGTCATTAATACATCTATATAATATGCATCTCCCATCCATAATTCTCCGAAATTTTTCATAAGCAATGTACTTTCACTTTCGTCAGACGATGAGCCGCTGCCATCATCCTCCGATGCCGTATCATCACTGTTTTCATTTTGCACTGAAACTGCACTTTCCGTGTTTTCGGTATTTTTCGCATGGTCATCACATGCAGAAAAGGAAAGTATGGCTGTTAATGTTAATATAAATGCAACTGTTTTTTTCATTTAAACAACTCCTCATTTCCCGAATTATTTGTTTTGATTTTAGCATATCCGGAAATTCAAGTCAACACTAACCGCATGCCGAAACCTATATGTGAATTTTTTTGTTCACCACGGTTCGTATTCACCGCTGTCAACTATAATTTTACACTTATCACGCCGAACTGTCGAAACCGAACTCAAGTAAATTCTCAAAATAAATTCCACTGTGGAATTTATTTTGAGAATTTACTG
>CACZPV010000257.1 GCA_902783065.1 uncultured Ruminococcus sp. | reverse complement strand
TCCTGATTTCTGAGCGGCTTTAAGCAGCTGCCGATAAGTTATATTAGATTCAGCAAACAGGGAAGTATCCCTGGAAATAATATCCTTGTCACAACAAAGAGAAACAGCAACATCCTTTGCCTGAGAAAATATGCGTTCAATGATGTTCATTTCCTGAGCGGAAAAGCCTGTAAAGGAATCAATAAAAACTGTTTTATCGTGGAAATAATCATGTACTCCCAGAAGGTCATACAATCTGACGAGATCATCATCGGGATCTTCGTAGGTATTTTCAAGAAGTGCATTATAGGCAGCATAGATTCTTGAGCTGTCACGCAGTTTTGCTGCAAGCACCCTGCTTTCAACTTTTGCTGCGGTATTATACAGCATTTCGGGTGTAATAAGGCACATTTTATATTCATTAATGGCAATAAGCATTGGTTCTACAATGTCCATAGTTTTTTTCAGACCGGATTTATTTTTTTTGCCATAAAGTTCCGGTTCACCGCCCTCAGCAGGGATGTTGTCCACAGCTATGCTCATGAGAACTGCTTTTATCCCGTCGTCAATACGCTGACCGACGGCACCCTTAAATTCATCAAAAATATTGGTGCACAGTCTGCGAAAACTCAGCACATCGACATATTTAGCTTTTTTTTCTCCCAGATTCTGAAGAAGTTTTTTTTCGTTGTAAAATGAACTTTGTTCAGGAACAATAAGAATCGCCTTTTGTCCATCAGGCAGTTTTTGAATCAATTCATGAATACGTTCGCTTTTACCGCTTCCGCTTCTTCCTAAAATAAAATCAGCCATAGCTTTATGTAATAAAACCATCCGTAAAAGAATGTTTTATCGATTTCTCCTTTCTTTTATGTTGATTATTCGAGCGTAACGCACTTTCCCGGGGGAAACCCTTTACTAAAAAAACTGAAACTTTAATTTTATTAATTCAGTTTTATCATGAATCAATAAAAGCAGACGACTGTAATAATGTTGAAACTGTGTTTAGCAGTGGGAATTAAATTGACAGCGGCGGTTGTAAGGGTGTTAAGGAAAAGGGATTGTCAAAGGGGAAAACCTTAAGAGGGCAATGCTCTCTTGTGGTTTTCCTCTTTGAAGCGTGCCCGCAAGGGCACCATCCGAGGAAGCAGACGACTGATGAAAAAGATTAAACCTAAATGGCTGTGGGTATTAAACCGACAGCGGCGGCACGCCGCCCGGCGTCACGCTGGTTAGTAAGGGTTCAGCGTACTACCTGGAATAAGTAAAATTTCAGGTATTCTGTTTCGGGCACATTATAAAGGACAGGATGATCGGGAGCTTGCTGACGATATTCAATTCTTCTGAGATTAACATGTGCATCAAGTGCAGCACTGCGCAGCATTTCTTCAAAAAGCTGCTCTGTCATAAAATGAGAGCATGAACATGTCGCAAGGTAACCTCCCGGCGGCAGCAGTTTCATAGCACGCAGATTGATTTCTTTATATCCTCTGACTGCACTTTGTACGGTAGCTCTCGATTTAGTAAAGGCAGGCGGATCGAGAATAATGAAATCATATCCTTCTTTACCTGTCATGGAGGAAAGCAGGTCAAATACATTTTCACAGATAAATTCCATATTGCCGCTAAGACCGTTCATTTCGGCATTACGCTTTGCCATGTTAACAGCATCTTGTGAAATGTCTACGGCGCATACACTCGCTGCACCGCCTTTTGCAGCATTCATTGCAAAAGATCCGGTATGCGTAAAACAGTCGAGTACCTTTCTGCCCCCGGCAAGCTTCGAAACGGCAAGACGATTATATTTCTGATCCAGGAAAAAACCTGTTTTTTGTCCGTTCTCAAAATCCACATGATATCGTATCCCGTTTTCCTCAATAATGACATCCGTATTGTCCGGAACAGGTATACTGCCGAGAGAATAAAAACCTTTTCCTTGTTCCATTCCTTCAAGCTCCCGTACCTTAACATCATTTCTTTCAAAAATACCTCTTATTGTAAAACCGTCCTCAGTCAGAACTTTGTACAATAGAGGGAAAATAATATCCTTCCGCAGTTCCATTCCGAGCGAAAGTGTCTGCACAACTAAAATATCATGGAATTTATCCACTGTCAGTCCCGGAAAAGTATCTGCTTCTCCAAAGATAATACGGCAGCAGTCAAGATCACTGCCCATAACGGTTTTGCGATATTCCCATGCATATCGTATGCGTCTTTCAAAAAAATCTGTATCAAATCTGTCGTTTGCGTTTCTGGATATCAGCCGGATTCTGATTTTGGAATGACTGTTGTAAAAACCTGAACCGATAAATCTTCCTCTGCTGCTGACAACATCAACAATATCACCGTCCTGAACGGTGCCGTCAAGAGATACAACTTCGGCATCATAAATCCATGGATGTCCCTGATACAGTGTTTTTTCAGCTTTTTTTGTAACCTCTGCAATCACGTAATTTCTTTTTTTAAATGACATTTTGATTCCTCGTTTCTTTAAGGAAACGCAGATATCTGCGTTTGTGGGTATTTGGCGATTCCTTGCGCAGGGTCGCTTTCGACTTAAAAATCTAATTATTCAGTGTTTTCCTTAAAAT
>CACZPV010000256.1 GCA_902783065.1 uncultured Ruminococcus sp. | reverse complement strand
AGGAGCAAAAAACGCAATGGTTGTGGTAGATATGCCTTTTATGTCATACCAGACCTCTGTATATGATGCTGTAGTTAATGCCGGACGTCTGATGAAGGAAGGACGTGCTGATGCCGTTAAGCTGGAAGGCGGCATAGAAGTATGCCCGCAGATCAAAGCAATAACCGACTGTGGTATACCTGTTATGGCGCATCTTGGACTTACACCACAATCTATCAATGCGTTCGGCGGATTTAAAGTTCAGGGAAAAAATCTTGAAGCTGCAAAAAAGCTGGTTGAAGATGCCAAAGCTGTACAAAATGCCGGTGCGTTTTCTGTTGTACTTGAGTGTGTTCCTGCCAGACTTGCAGAAAAAGTTACAAAAGATCTTGATATTCCTACTATCGGAATTGGCGCCGGAAATAACTGCGACGGACAGGTGTTGGTTTATCAGGATATGCTGGGAATGTTTTCTGATTTTACACCTAAATTTGTAAAACGGTATGCAGATATCGGAGAAATTATGAAAAACGCATTCCAGAACTATATAAAAGATCTTAATGAGGGGAATTTTCCTTCCTCAGAACATTGTTATCAAATAGATGATGATGTTATTGAAAAACTGTATTGATTTATGTTATTTAAATTAAAAAGCCAATCAGGCTGATATAAACAAAACTTATTTACAAAATCTCTGTTTACGGGAGGAAGCATTATGGAAATCGTAAGCACAATAAAAGAAGTACGGGAAAATGTAAAAAAATGGAAAAAAGAAGGTCTTAGTATTGGTCTTGTTCCAACTATGGGATATCTTCACGAGGGTCATGCCAGCCTCATCGTAAGAGCTGCACAGGAAAATGACAAGGTTATTGTCAGTGATTTTGTCAATCCTACACAGTTCGCACCAAACGAGGATCTTGAAAGCTATCCGCGGAATCTTGAAAGAGATGCTCAGGTTTGTCAACAGTCAGGCGCGGATCTGATTTTCCATCCGTCACCGGAAGAAATGTATTATCCGGATGCGGTCACCTTCGTTAATATGACAGGTCCATCGGATGAACTTTGCGGAAAAAGCCGTCCCATTCATTTCAGAGGTGTCTGCACTGTTGTATCGAAGCTTTTTAATATAACGACTCCCGACAGAGCTTATTTCGGGCAGAAAGATGCACAGCAGCTTGCCGTTATTAAAAGAATGGTCAGAGATCTTAATTTTGATATTGAAATCGTGGGCTGCCCTATTATCAGAGAAAATGACGGTCTTGCTAAAAGCTCCAGAAATACCTACCTTAATCCTGCCGAACGTCAGGCAGCATTAATTATTCACAAAGCTCTTGACGATGGGAAAAAATTAATACTTGACGGAGAAAAAAACTCTGCTGCTGTAATTGCTAAGATCAGCGAAATTATATCAGCCGAGCCATTAGCAAGAATCGATTATGTTGAAATAGTCAGCTTCCCCGATATCAAAGTCATAGATACTATAAAAGGAGATATTCTTGCCGCTGCAGCTGTATATATCGGAAATACAAGACTAATTGATAATTTTATTATCGAAAGGCAGTGTACATGATGCTTATAGAAATGTTAAAGGGAAAAATTCATCGTGCTGTGGTTACTCAGTCTGAACTGAATTATGTTGGCAGTATCACGGTAGATGCCGGACTGCTGGAGGCAGCAGGTATACGTGAATATGAAAAGGTACAGATCGTAGATGTTGAAAACGGCAGCCGTTTTGAAACATATACTATTGAAGGAAAAACCGGTTCCGGAATGATCTGCCTTAACGGGGCGGCAGCAAGATGTGTTCATAAAGGTGATCATATCATTATTATGGCATACTGTCAGTTGGACGAAAAAGAAGCTGATCTACACAAACCAAAAGTTGTTTTCGTTGACGAAAGCAATCATATTCTGAAAAGTACCAATTACGAAAAACACGGTGTTCTGAGTAATGAAATCAACCAGCTTTAACTTTATAAAAAGATTATTTTCAGCTGTACTGATACTAATATCTAAGGAAACTCTAATTAATCGGCTTTTGGGGTGTGGGGAGAAACCACACACAGAACCACTTCTGAGTTTGTACGAAATTTAAAATGCTATTTATTCAGTGTTTACCTAATAAAAAATTGACAGACTTTGCGAAAAATATCCTTGCAAAACCAAGCCTGCTTCCTATCAGAAATTAGTATAATATCATTGGCATTAGCTTCTTCATGCTTTTTGCCGTCCGATATAATTTTCTTTCAAAATAAAACAGATTAATGCTTTTTTACGGATTACTGTCAGATAAAAGCAGTGGTGAATCAAAAAATCCCTCAGGATTTTTGATTCACCACTTTTTTATAAATTCGTCTGATTCACATTATGGTGGAATACACAGCAGTAATCCTTGTCACCGGCTTGTTTTTCACACCTGAAATGGAATAAGGCAAACAACTGATTTTTACTAATACCTGATAAAAAAACATAACGAAAATCCAAGTATTCTTTCAGAAATTAGTATTATTAAATGACTTCTTAATTACATTTTGGATATTTGCTTCTGTTCCAACTAAAATACTGCGCAATATAGCTATCTCTTACCAGATACATTTTGCTAAGACCAATAATTGGAGTCGGATCAATATGTCGCCATCCGTCAGCCGTCTTAACAATACACCAGTTATGTGGACTGCCGCCGGTGTAATTATCGATACCGTCATTAACTCTGACTACTTCATATCCGGCGCGATCCAACAGATAATAAAGTAACGCAGCTCTATGGTAGCAAGCACCTCTGCGATATTTCAGAATATATACACAAAGGTTCTCAAGTGTATTGTTATTCGCACCAACATATCCCATGGAATTGACATAATTGTACAGATTTCTCATATTTTTTCCTTTGCTGAAAATAATATCATCAGCAATTACCGGTAATGTTGCAGTGTTAATAGTACTATAGTTTCTCATGGTACCGAAAGCCATATTATAAACATATCCCAGACTGTTATTGGAAGTTCTTACATAATACCACTTTCCAACGGTTTTAATAACATTGACTTTTGCACCGCTTTTGAGTGTCATAGCAGAAGCACTGCGCCAGTTAGCTTGTTTTTGTAGAGTGGTACCAGAAGTAATGGTTTTGGTGCTTTTGTTGTAAACAGTTACCTTGAACTGCTTTTCTCTGTATACACCTTTGCCATTGTTATCCTTTGCGCCTACTCTTAAATAATAGATTCCATTTTGAGAAAAACTGAATTCTTTGGATGAAGCCGAAATATAATCACCAACGTAAGTCCACGGTTTTCCTTCCATATGATAGGAATAATGATATTTGGCTGCTCCGTTAGGATAGGATGCTACGGCTGTGAGCCTTATTTTTTCTCCTGTTGCCGCTGTAAGTTTATTGACCTTGGAGTTGTTTATTTTAAAATTCCTTACATTAACAGTAAATTGTTTTTCTTTATATTTTCCTGTGCTGTCTTTAGCACCTGTGCGGATATAGTAAGTACCTTCTGTTACAAATTTAAATATTTGTTTTGAGTTTGTCACATATCCGCCAATATAAACCCATGGTTTTCCCGGAAGATGATATGAATAATGATACTTTACCGCACCAACCGAATAAGATGGTTTGGATTCCAGAGTAATGGATGTTCCGGGAGGTACAGTTGTACTGCTGACTTTGGAATCAGCCATTGTAAATTCCTTGACATCCACTGTAAAACGCTTTTCAATATATTTTCCGGTAAAATCCTTTACACCGATTCTCAGCGTATATTTGCCAGGCTCAGACGGCATTTTGAATGTTCTGTCAGGATTATAAACATACTCTTTATCCAGATATTTCCAATCGCCTTTTTCTGTTTTATAAGAATAATGATATTTGTAAGGTGCTGTTCCTCCGGACACCTTAGAATGAAAAGTTTCCCATGCATTCACACTTACTGCTTTGCTGCTGATATTACTTCCTGCCAACGATAAAGCTGATGAACTTTTGGAATATGTTGTAAAGTCCATTTGTTTCGTAAATGTATTTCCATCTGCATCCTTTACAGTAACATCCATGCGATAATATGCTGCTGAATTAACTTTCAGCTCATAAACATTACTGCTGACCATGCCGGAATCCGCAGCCTTCTTATTGCTGTTCAAATTTACACACGTATACTGGTATTGATATGGTTGTCTGCCGCCCGCAAAATCAGACGTCACTTTAATTATATCACCCTTCTGTATACTTTGAGCACTGAGTTTTGTGCCATTATCATGAAGCGGTTCCGTTTTTTGCACCGTAACATTGATTATATCTGATGCCGAGGTATTATCATCTGCAACAGAAACCAGAATTTCATATTCTCCTGCTGCTGGAATCTTCATTGTATACGATGATTCAGGTGATGTAACAGAAGAAATAAGATTTTCTGTTCCTTTTAGCCTATAAGCAT
This sequence comes from uncultured Ruminococcus sp., assembly GCA_902783065.1. Taxonomy (GTDB): domain Bacteria; phylum Bacillota; class Clostridia; order Oscillospirales; family Acutalibacteraceae; genus UBA1213. Next base: position 4,357 of record CACZPV010000256.1, on the reverse strand, counting down.
ATGTATACGAATATGTACCCGTACCGCCCTCGGCAGATACCGTCACAATAATGTCTTCACCCTCATGTACCTGTTCCGAAGAAAGAGAAGCATTTATGCCAAGATCCATAACAGAAATCACCGGCAGTTCATTTTCTTCAGTGTTTTTTTCAGGCTCTGCGGCATTAGCGCAAATTCCTACTGAAAGAACCATGACCGCAGCCGCAGCTGCAGCCCCCAGAACTTTCAAAGATTTCGATTTCATTAACGTATCCCCCTGTCAATTGATTATTTAATTACATCAATTCCCATATATGGACGAAGCACTTCCGGTACGGTAACACTGCCGTCAGCATTCTGGTACTGTTCAACAATAGCAGGAATAACACGGCTTGTTGCAAGGCCTGAAGCGTTAAGAGTATGTGCAAAATGCATTTTTTTATCTTCGCCTCTATATCTGATATTGCCTCTTCTTGCCTGATAATCTCTTGCATTTGATGCGGAACTGACTTCCTTATAAATTTCCATAGACGGAATCCATACTTCAATATCATAGGTTCTTGCCATTGAGAATGAGCAGTCACCTGCTGCAAGCTTGCTAAGACGATAATGAAGTCCCAGTTCCTGTACCAATCTTTCTGCTTTTTCTACCAGTTCTTCGAAAGCAATATCCGATTTATCATCTTCGGTATATTGAACCATTTCTACTTTATTGAACTGATGGCCTCGGATCATACCTCTTTCTTCGCTGCGGTAGCTGCCTGCCTCGCGACGATAGCAAGGAGTATATGCAATATACTTTCTCGGCAGTTCATCCTTTGTCAGTATTTCATCTCTGTGTATATTAACAAGAGCGGTTTCTGCTGTCGGAAGCATAAATTTCTCATCACTGCTTGTAGGATTCTGAATCCAATATACTTCATCTCTGAATTTCGGGAACTGACCTGCTACATAACCACACTGATATCCAAGCATATGCGGGGGAAGAATAAACTCAAAACCATCTTTGATATGTTCATTGATAAAGAAATTCAGCAGTGCCCATTCTAATCTGGAACCCCACCCTCTGTAAAGCCAGCTTCCGGCACCTGCAATCTTAGCACCTCTCTGATAGTCAATCATGCCAAGACCTTCGCAAAGTTCCACATGATTTTTCATCTTAAAATCAAACTGAGGTTTTTCACCAAAATAACGAATTGGTTCATTTTGTTCTTTGCCGCCTGCTGCAACATCCTCATCAGGAAGATTAGGCAATGAAAGAAGCAGTTCCTTCTGTTTTTCCTCAAGTTCTGATACCTTTGCATCGCCTTCCTTTATCTGAGAAACAAGCTCTTTCATTTTAGCCATAATTTCACTTGCATCCCCGCCGGCTTTTTTTATCTGAGGAATCTGTTTGCTTGCAGCATTTTGCTCAGCCTTCATAGACTCTACTTTACCAAGCTGTTCACGCTTTGCAGCGTCAACTTCTCTGATTTCGTCCACAACACTGTCAAGATTCATTTCTCTCTTTTTAATTCTTGCTTTAACCTCATCCGGGTTATCTCTGATTAGCTTAATGTCTATCATTTCTGATTGCTCCTTTTTAATATGATATTTATTATCATCTGCATATCATTGCAGACATTTACAAATTTTAATTATTGTTGGTAATTGACATTATCCTGATGCTTGTATAAGAGCAATAGTCTTTTGCCAACATTTCTTTACACTCCGCAAAAAGTCTTCAACTGATAAAAACTTTATATTGTTATCTGTCAAACAGTTTTGCAAGTTCTGCAAGATCATCTTCACTATAAAATTCAATTTCCAATATTCCGCTTTCACCATCTTTAGCATTTCTGACCTTTACTTTACGGCTCAGGTGTTCATTCAATGCTAATTCTACTTCGTCGTAAAAAGAATTTCTGCTGTGTAAGGGTACAGTTGTTTGTTTTTTCTGTTCTTTTGCTTTCTTTGCATATTTTTCAATATCACGTACTGTCAGATCATTTTTCTGTATCATTTCTGCTGTCTGAATCAAAAGTTCTTCATCTTCAAAAGCAAGCAGTGCCCTTGCATGTCCAGATGATATTTCTCCTTCTTTAACCATATCCAGAACAACCTGCGGAAGTTTTAAAAGTCGCATTGCGTTGGCAATAACAGGGCGGCTTTTTCCCACCGACTTTGATATTTCATCCTGCGTAAGTCCATATTCTTCTGATAGTGTCCTGTAACCGAGAGCCTCTTCGACAGGATTCAGATTTTCTCTTTGAAGGTTTTCAATCATTGAAATCTGCATCATTTCTGCTTCATTCATTTCCCGTATAATGACAGGAACATCTGTAATTCCTGCCATACGGCTTGCCCGCCATCTGCGCTCTCCCGCAACAAGCTGATATCCGCCGTCAGCAAGAGGTCGCACCAGCAGCGGCTGTAAAATTCCGTGCTGTGCAATAGAATCTGCTAATTCTCTAAGACTTTCCTCGTCAAAATCATGTCTGGGTTGATTGCGGTTAGGTTCTATTTCACTTATTTTCAGTGTCACCGCTCCGCCTGTATCTTCTGTTTCGTTTTCCATAAATATCAGGTCAAGACCCTTTCCGAGTCCCCCTCTTTTAGCCGCCATTTTTTAACCACCTTTTTATAATTAAGCTTTTTCTGGTCAGGAACATAATTCCTTGTAAAATTCAATTTTAACAAACTTAAAAACTCCCCTTTCCGGTTCCAGGCAGAGTTTTTATTCCATATAATTTAATCAGCATATAAATTGGACGGCAGAGAAATCCACTGTCCCGAAATCTGTCAGCACACTGTGAGGAAAAATGTTTGATTCATAAATCAATATCAGACAAGTACAAATATCCTACAAAATTCCTTTTTTGTATTAATAACAATAAAGCTAAAAAAACGGCTGGTCAAGTGTTTTATTAATTGCTGTTAACTATATGCTGTGCCAATTCCATGTAGGCTGCAGAACCCTTACTGCCTTTGTCAAAATACATGATTGGCATACCAAAGCTTGGTGCTTCTGACAGTCGTACACCTCTTGGTATCACAACAGGAAATACCTTTCTCGGAAAGAATTTTTTTACTTCCTGTACGACCTGTTGTGTCAGATTTAATCTGCCGTCATACATTGTCAGCAGAACGCCCTCAATATCAAGATAACTGTTGAATCTTCTTTTGACAATTCTTACACTGTTCATCAACTGAGAAAGACCTTCCAATGCATAGTATTCGGGTTGTATTGGTACCAGAATTGTATTTGCCGCACACAGGGCATTGGTTGTAATCAATCCCAGTGAAGGCGGACAATCAATGAAAATAAAATCATACTCTGTTTTAATTAATGCCAATGCATTTTTGAGTCTTGATTCTCTTTTCTCAATATCAGCCAATTGAATATCTGCTGCTGCAAGTTCAATACTGGACGGTATAATATCAAGATTTTCGTATTCAGTGTGCATAATTGCATCCTGTGCTTTTACGTTTTCTATCAAAATATTATAGGATGAATATTTGATTTGTCTTTTATCAATCCCTACACCGCTTGTAGCATTTCCCTGTGGATCTACGTCTATCATTAAACATTTTTCCCCAAGTTTTCCTATACCGGCACTCACATTGACAGCAGTAGTTGTTTTACCTACGCCGCCTTTCTGGTTCGTTACTGCGATTATCTTCCCCATTATTATCCCTCCGAATCTGAGGTTTTTGTTTTTCTTTTCCCTTAGACTATCAAGGAATGTTTCACATGAAACATTCCTTTTTTCTGTCCGTTTTCTATTATAACAAATTTGTATCAATATTTAAATAGCTGATTGCAATTTATTTAAAATTTTATTAAAATGCAAACCGAACATATGTTTTTTCCGTTATACTATATAGAAGGGTCAAATTCACGGAAAGGAGGATGAAAATTGAAACAACAAAGAAATCTTGCCGAAAGACTGAAAAGAAAGGATGAGAGTGCTCTCGAGAAAATAATGGAGCAATACACAAGGCTTATCACATCTGTAATTTACAATATCGAAAAAGGAAGTCTTAGTACTGAGGACATGGAAGAAGTCGCTATGGATACGTTTATCACTCTATGGAATAATACGGATAAAATCCGGGAAGATACTTTACAAGGTTATCTGTGCTGCATTGCAAAAACAAAAACATTTGATAAACTGGATAAAGTTAAAAAAACAACAACTGTCAATATAGAATCTGCCGATATAGAAGATCCGTTTTCTTTGGAACTCGATACAGAAAATAGATTAACAGTTGAAGATATCAGCAAAATTATTGAAGAAATTTCCTTTCCGGATAAAGAGGTTGTTTTGCGCTATTATTTTTATCATCAGACAACTGCAGATATTTCCGAAAAAATGAATATTAATCGTCAAACAGT
>CACZPV010000255.1 GCA_902783065.1 uncultured Ruminococcus sp. | reverse complement strand
CGGCAACGGGCAGTGAAAACCGGGCAGCACATGTTGCATGTGTTATTTGCTGTGCTTTCCCTGATGGAAGAAAGATTTTTGCTTATGGTCAGTGTGACGGCAATATTGGTTTTGCACCAAGAGGAAATAACGGATTTGGTTACGATCCTATATTTTTTGTAGAAGGAAATAAAACCTTTGCTGAACTGACTAATACACAGAAGGATGCCATGAGCCATCGTGGAAAAGCTCTCAGAGAGTTGAGTGAACTGTTAAGAAAAGAAATTTGAACCGTGTTAAGACAGTACAGAAAAGCAAAGGAAAAGAGGAATGAAAATTATGCTGACAAGTAAACAAAGAGCATTTTTACGCTCACTTGCGACAGAAATTGATACAATAGTATATGTGGGAAAAGGCGGTATGAGCGAACAAATCATCAAACAGGCTGATGATGCACTGACCGCAAGAGAATTGATTAAAGGAAAGGTACTTGAAACAGCCGATATCAGTCCGAGAGAGGCAGCCGAGCATATTGCTGCAGCTGCAGGATGTGATGTGGTGCAGGTGATCGGATCAAAATTTGTTCTTTTTCGCAGAAATCCTGAAGCACCGAAGATTGAACTGCCTAAGGTGAAAAATAGCAGGAGAAAATAAGAGAACCGTTTGAATCTAAAAGGGTACAAAATCCATTACAGCGGTAAAAATAAGACTTGCTGCTGTAAGGCAGCAGAAGAATTATTAATATTTTTTGTTTCCCTGACGATGCAGAGGAGTGATTGTAATGAAAATAGGAATGTTCGGAGGAAGTTTTAATCCTGTTCATAATGGTCATATTGAACTGGCAAAGGCATTTTATCGGGAACTTTCCCTTGACAGACTGCTGATAATGCCCTCGTATATTGCACCGCATAAGTTTACGGAAGGAGCAGTGTTTCCTGATCAGAGGTTTGAGATGTGTTGTCTTGCGGCAAAGGGGCTCGATGGTTTTGAGGTCAGCAATATAGAAATTAAACGTCATGGGGCAAGCTATACGTACCTGACCTTACAGGAACTTCACACTCTGTATCCGGATGATGAATTGTTCCTGATAACGGGAGCCGATATGTTTATGACTATACATGAGTGGAAAAACCCGGGGGTTATTTTTAAACTTGCAACAATCTGCGGTGTTCCGAGAAATGACGATGATATTTCCCGACTGAAAAAGCAGTCGGAATATTTACAGACTCTCGGTGCCCGGACGTACATTCTTGATGTCGGAATTATGACAGTGTCATCTACAGAAATCAGAAAAAAAGTAAAGGCCGGAGAAGATATCTCCGATCTTGTAGCGCCGACTGTTAATAAATACATAAAAGAACACTATTTATATTTAAAATAAAGAAACACTATTAATCGTATTTTCAGCTTACTCAGACTGCTGGCGTGTGCAGCGTGCTCTCAGCTGTCCACATGCTTTGCTCCATTCTCATAGGGAAGGGAGTAGCGGAGGAAATCTGCTGCAAGCGGCGAATCTCTTAAAATAAGGAGTATAAAAATGGGATTATTCACACCTACTGCTTCATTGAAAAAAGTAACCGATATCACTCCGGAGTTCCTGACAAATCTTGGAGTGGATGCTATTCTTCTGGACGTAGACAATACTCTTGCGCCGCCAACGGAAAAAACACCGTATGAAGGTGTACAGGAATGGATTGAAACCATTAAGGAAAGCGGATTTGCTGTAGTAATATGTTCTAATAATTTTAATTCGAGAATTACACCGTTTTCACAGTCTGTGGGGCTTGATTGTGTTGCTATGAGTCTGAAACCGTTCCCGTTCGGGTTTAACAGGGCAAAGAAAAAACTGCATGAAAAGCCAAAGTCGGTTGTAGTGGTGGGAGATCAGATTTTTACCGATGTTCTTGGTGCAAATCTTGCACGGATGAAATCAATTCTTCTGGAACCTCAGTCCGAAGAACACGGTATAACGATCTGGGTAAGAAGAAAACTGGAGATAAACATAAGAAAAAAATTACACTGATGATTTGTGGAGAGGAGTTATTATGTCTGTATCCAACCCTAATAAAATAGATGCAGCAGCTGCGAATGATGAAGAACTTGTACTGCTTATCACTGATCATTTGCGCTGGGATCAATATAAAGTTGCACATTTGCAGATGCTTCAGGACAAATTGAATACTTATATTCGATATATAGACAGAAAAGTCTATCTGAATGATTTTCCGGGAAAAGAGTTTAATTCGTTTATAATCGAAGTGCAGTTCCTTCATCAATATGACACAGGTTTTGTAAAAATGATCGGTCTGGTCAAGGATGAACTGGATAAAAGAAAAATCAGAATCAGGTACAGCGTAAACGGATAATGCTGTATAAGCACAGTTTCAAAAGGAAAGTAAATGACTTCCGGACATAACTTTTTGAAGTCAGGGGAGATAGAAAGATGAAAAAAATATTATTTATTTTAGGACCAAATTTAAATATGGTCGGAATCAGGGATGTAGGTACTTATGGTACAGAAACAGCTGAAAGTATCAATAGTGATGTCAGAAAATGGGCGGAGGAAATGGAGATTGACATTGAAATTTACCAGTCTAATCATGAGGGCGATATTATTGATCGTATTCATTCAGCCTATGGAAATACAGATGGTATTATGATTAATGCAGGAGCGCTTACGCACTATAGCTATGCATTGATGGATGCCATTTCTGCTGTGCATATTCCGACTGTGGAAACACATATGTCCAATATCGGTGCAAGAGAGGAGTTTCGAAGGAAGTCTGTGATTTCTCCCGTTTGTATCGGTACAATTGCCGGTTTTGGAAAAAACAGCTATTATCTTGGATTAAAGGCATTGATTATGCATTTGAATCTGCCAGCGTGATGCTGCCAGCGTGACGCTGGACCCTTACCAACCGGCGAGCCGCCGGACACTTACCAATACCCACATCCATTTAGGCTTAAACAAATTCATCAGTCGCCTACTTTCTCGGTTAATAATAAAATTGAATTATTAAAAATTAAAGTTCAGTTTTTTTAGGAAAGGGGTCTTGGGGATAACCCTTTGTTTTTAAACAAAGGGTTATCCCAAGAAAAAAGCGTTTTAACTGCAGAGGCTTGCCGGGTGTCGGAAAAGAAATACTTGCAACACTGTTGAGATGTTGTTATAATATGAGGGTAGTATTATACAAAGATGATCTCTTGTATAATGAAAATAAAGCACGGAGATGATAGGATGACCATAAGGGAATATGAAGAGATAATAGGAAAAAGAATGAAATCTGCTCGGTTCAAACATTCAAAAAATGTGGCGAAAGAGGCTGTCCGTCTTGCAAAAAAATATGGTGCTGATGCAGAAAAAGCAGAGATTGCCGGAATTTTGCATGACGCTACCAAAGAATCTTCTGAAGATGAACAGATGAAACTTATTGAGAAGGCAGGAATTGAATTGACACCGCTTGAACGCAGCAGCCATAAACTGTGGCACGCTATCTCAGGTGCGGCGTTTGTACAGGTTGAACTTGGTATTACTGATCCCGATATCATAAATGCAATTCGATACCATACAACCGGAAGATCAGGGATGAGCCTGCTGGAAAAGGTGATATTTATTGCTGATTTCACATCTGCCGAAAGAGATTATGACGGAGTGGACAAAATGCGTAAAGCAGCAGACAAAAACCTTGATGAAGCTGTTCTTGAAGGTATGGCATTTACGATATCAGATCTTGCACAGCGAAAGCTTACTATTGCGCCCGATACATTTATGGGTTATAATGAAGTATCTTTTATCGCGTCTTTGAAAAAAAAGAAATAAGAAGTTGAGGTGTCAAAATGAAAAGATTGTTAACAGGTATTCTTGCAGCGGCTTGTGCGTTTTCGTTGGCAGCCTGCTCGGGCAATAGTGAAAAAGATAATGACAGTCCGGAATCATCGGCTGAAAGCGCTGCTTCCGCGGTATCGGAAATTAAGGACGATCAGAATAAAGAGTCATCCTCTGAAAGCTCCAAAAAAATCAAGGAGCTTACTGTGGAAAAAATAGGTATTGATCTTAATAAGGGCAGTACCCATGCAGTAATACTATATGAAAACGGTGAAAAAACTCAGAACAGTTTATATGTATGGAAAAGTGATAAACCGGAGATAGCTGATGTAAGCAGCAATGGTGTTATTACTGCAAATTCTGCCGGTTATGCAAACGTTACAGTTTCGGATCCTAAAGATCCTACTGTTTTTGCACAGGTCAATGTTCATGTGCCGGCTGAACAGTCGGAAACAAGTAAAGAAAATTCCGGCAGTTCAGTAACTATAGTTAATAATATACCTTCTCAGCAGTCAAGTGAACCTTCACAGACTTATGTTCCTCAGGTTTCACAATATCAGAATACATCTACAACTCATTTCAATCCGTATCTTGTATCAGATGGAGAAAGAGCATACGACTATGTATCAAGAGAAATACCATTATCAGACCTGAATAATTTTACAGATGAAGAAATTCAGTTCCTTCTTAATGTGATTGCCGCAAAACATGGTTATCGCTTTACTCAAAATGGTAAATGGACGGAGATATTTAACAGATACGGTTGGTATCATGAAATTCCTTCAAGTTTGTATACTACAAATTCACCTGATGTAAACTATCGTATGACTCCTGAGGAAAAAGTAAACAATGACAGACTTATGGATAGAAGATAAAAACAATATTTGCAACCTGTTACAAACTGAAACTTCCCGATTGTAACAGCTGTATAAAACGGCTCTTGAATTAATTAAAAAGTCAGAATCAGACGGAGATTTTATGCGGCTACACAGTATGGGAAGATCAGACCAATAATCTAAAAGCCGTACCCGGCATGATAATAAATAAAGCTTTGATTTGTAAATTACCACAGATAAGTTTTTCTGAATAGAATGTTCCGGGGTGTGCGGCGGAATGGAGATAAGTATGACATCACTTGAAACAGCAAAACTGGCTGCTAAAGCACTGGACAGCAAAAAGGGACTGGATATCAAAATTATAAAAATACAGGATATTTCCAGCATTGCCGATTATTTTGTGATTGCAACCGGTACGTCCAACACTCATGTAAAGTCACTTGCGGAGGAAGCTGAATATCAGCTTGACCAGGCAGGTCTAAGCGCAAGCGGGATAGAAGGACAAAGAAACGATACATGGATTCTGCTTGATTATATTGATGTTGTGATCCATGTTTTTTCCGAGGATGCAAGAGAGTATTACAATCTTGAACGTCTTTG
>CACZPV010000254.1 GCA_902783065.1 uncultured Ruminococcus sp. | reverse complement strand
GGAGCTGCGCCGGTACCTGTACCGCCGCCCATACCGGCAGTAATGAACACCATATCGGCATCCTTGATAACCTCTGCTATCTGCTCCTTGCTTTCATCAGCAGCTTTTTCACCGATCTCAGGCTTAGAGCCAGCGCCCTTGCCGTGAGTAATCTTTTCGCCTATCTGCATCTTAAGTGTTGCCTTGCTGCGATTCAGCGCCTGCTGATCTGTGTTTATAGAGATAAACTCTACACCGGTAACATAATCAACCATGCGGTCGATAGCGTTTCCGCCGCCGCCGCCAACTCCGACTACTTTAATGTGTACCACGCTGTCAATTTCAGCATTTTCAAATTCGTAAGGCATTTAATTTGTACTCCCTTCATATCAACATCTTATCATACTACTGACAGATTATTTTCACAATTAAAAGATTAAACCGTCATTTTCATTTCTTTATGTTTCAGTGAGCAGAAATGAAAAATCCTCATCTAATAATTTACCACTTTTTACTCATAATTTCAATACATTAGACGAAATTTTCGTCAAATTTAAAATTCTTACTCTAAGTACACAAAATTCAAATACTATTTTTGGTGATTTTAACAGATGTTTTTAAAGGCTATTCTAAACCTTCTTCTCCATAATCATATTCATCCATATACTCATAATCATACTCGTCCGGATATTCATCTGTGTATTCATCGGTATATTCGTCAGTATACTCATCCATGTACTCATCTGTATACTCATCTGCATACTCATCAGTGTATTCATCTGTATACTCATCGGTATATTCATCAGGAGTATATTCTTCCTCATCTTCACCATATGTATCTTCCGGTTCTGCAGTTTCCTGTGAAGATTCTTCAGAAGAAGCCGAACTGCTTTCTTCACTAACACGTGAACTCTCCTGCGGTTTTTTGGAACTCTCCTGTTTAGAAGTCTGCTGCTTTCCAGAAGCCTGACTTGCCGTACTGACTTCACTGGTCTGCTGACCAAGTTTCAGATATGATTTTCCTCCCTCGGCAGATGCCAGTGATACATCCAGAGTACCTTCCATATTTGATTTAACACTTTTGGCAAGAATCTGGGCGGCAGTTTTCATCTTATATTCGATATTCTCAAAATTGCCCAACATGATTCTGAATCCATTCTTCTTTAATAGAACAATATTAGATGTATCAGAAATATCAACTGTAATAATTTCTTCTTTCAAGCCATTTTCGCTGATAGCTGACAACACTTTATCCAAATACTTTTTAAGGTTTTTATCCTTATACTGTATTGTTGACGAAAGCTTGACATTTTTCAGTTTGGCACCCAGTACTGTAGGAACATCGTGTGTTTTCTTGTCATTAATCTCAACGATCTTTCCGCTTTTACTCAAAACAATAAATTTGCCGTCACTTTCGACTATGGAATTAGGGGCAGCCTCAACAACCTTAATATTTATCTTATTAAACAGATGTTTTTCAATTTCCACTGTTTCAATATAAGCAAAGTCCTTTTTGATTTTCTCTGCTCCGGGTGCCGTATTGCATAACAGAAGATTATCCCCTAACTGTATTTCTGACGACGAGATAATTTCATCGCTGTTATACCGTGTTTTTCCCTCAACTGTAATCTCATCGATCTTAAAGAATACAGTCAAAGACAGTGCAGAACAAATTACGACCAGCACCAGAATCGTCACAATTGCAAGTATAACCTTACGTGCCTTTCTCGCATAGGGACTAAGCGGTTTTTTCGGTGGCTCCAACGGTTTAGGCGCACTGTAATCATCATCATGGTTATCTTTTTCGAGAAATTTCTTTTGTTCTTCATAAGCATCCTGCTGCTGCATCGGACGTTTTTTTACAGGCTGCTTTTTCATCTTCAGTTTGCTTCCGGTTACCTCCTCGGGAATCTGTGTACTTTTCGCAGACCTGCTGCGGGGCTTTGGTGTTTTTTTATTTTCCGGTACTGAGGAAGACCGTTTCACATTACCGGTGGTTTCAGACACAGCAGATGTTTTTTTATTTTGCTGCTGTCCTGCCCGCCTTGTTTTTGACGGAGTAGGTTTATTCGGAACACGTCCGGCAGGATTTCGCTTTGGGGGCTGTCGGTCAGACACTATGCGCTGCTTTCCGTCCATCCTGTGCTTTGCGGGATATTGATTGCGGGGCGGAGAAGCTTTTCTGCTTCCGTCCGAAAGCCTTTTTTCCATAATATCATCCCTTCCATAGTATAATTGCCGTATGTCCGATCTGCCTCATAATTTCATCAATGCTGTCATCACGGCTGCTTTGATAAAACCTCTATCATGACCGAATATATTCTTTTTGCTGCATCATCCACAGCCATTTTCTTAGCATTTTGAGAATATTCCTTCAGTTTTTCAGGATCTGAAGCAAGCTGATCAATTGCTTCGGTAAGTTTTTCAGGTGTCAAATCCTTTTCCTCAATCATCACTGCGGCATTTTTTTCCACAAGCGACATTGCGTTATGATACTGATGGTTTTCCGCTACATTAGGAGAAGGAATCAGCACCGACGGCTTACCCTTTACCTGTATTTCACTCAACGTAATAGCGCCTGCTCTTGCTACAACAACATCTGCTGCTGCAAGGCAAACAGGCATATTGTTGATATACTCTCTGATATCCAGATTTTCAGCGCTGTCCGGGTCCACCCCTTTTTCCCTCAAAAGATCCGGAAACCATTTGCCATACTGACCATAAGCATGGATATGCTGATACTTTCCGTCTTTTGCACTTCTTGCAATAATATCAGCAAGGGATTCATTAATAATCCTTGCCCCAAGACTGCCGCCAAAAGACAGGATCACCGGTCTTTCATCCAATCCCAGTTCTTTTCTTGCACTTTCTCTGTCTGCGGTCAGAATTTCACCGCGTACCGGATTACCGGTTTCCACAAATCTGCATTTTCCTTTAAAGTGTTTTTTTGCAGCCGGCATTGCGAGCATTACCCTGTCTGCCTTTTTAGCAAGCATTTTGTTTGTAATACCGGGAAAAGCATTCTGCTCATGAATAATAGTAGGGATTCCAAGTTTAGCTGCTGCTCTCAAAACCGGTCCGCTGACATAGCCTCCGGTTCCGACACAGATATCCGGCTTAAATTCCTTTATAATGGTTTTTGCATCTATTTCGGCGCTGATTGCTTTTTTAACAGTAACAATATTTTCGGCAATCCCCTTAGGCGTAAGCTTTCTTCTGAAACCCTGTACAATAATTCCTTTAAATTCATATCCGGCCTGCGGAACCAATCTTTCTTCCATTCCGCCCTTGCAGCCAATATACAATATTTCTGCATCCGGCTGTTTTTCTCTTACATATCCGGCAATCGCCAATGCGGGATTAATATGTCCCGCCGTACCGCCTCCGGCAAAAATTATTTTCATGTATTTCACTCCTTAGAGTTGATCGTTTTTGATATCGGATACCGGCCATTATCACAAAGCCGACTTTTACATAATCAATTAACCGCTGATAAATTAAGAAAACACTGAATAAATATTCTGTGTATCCACAGTCCGTGATTCCGGACTAAACTTTTTCAAGATTAGAGGTTCTTGATATTGACAGAACTATTCCCATCTGCGCCATAAGCATAATCAGCGATGTACCTCCGTAGCTGAAAAACGGCAGACTTATACCGGTATTAGGCAGCCAATCGGTAATTACCAGAATATTCAGAATAGCCTGTATTCCGATCTGGGCTGAAAGCCCGGTCCCAAGCATAGATCCGAAAGGATCCTTTGCTCTCATAGAAATAGTAATACCTCTCCACACAAGCAAAACAAACAATCCAAGAATCAGAACAGCTCCGACCAGTCCAAGTTCCTCACACACAACAGCAAATACAAAGTCGTTCTGTGCTTCAGGAATATACATAAACTTCTGTCTTGACTGACCGAGACCAAGTCCCCATATTCCGCCCGAACCAATAGCATAAAGAGAATTTCTTGTCTGATAGGTATCCTGCCACAGATCATCATTGACATACACAAGTGCCTGTCCCCAACCGTCAAGACGCTGCATGGCATAACCAAGCTTATCTGTAACAATCAGAATCAGAATCGCACCGACAATCAGTGCCCCTGCAATAACAAAATACCTCTTGCGCACACCGCCCAGAAACATCATAACAGCGGCGAGCAAGGTAATAATTACAACACCGGAATAATGCGGCTCTGCAACCAACAAAGCAGCATATATGGCATACATAACCACACATGGCAAAACACCCGTTTTGAACGTATGCATATCACGAAAATGCTTAGACGACCAATCCGCAATTTCCAGAATCAGCGCAAACTTTGCAACCTCTGAAGCCTGAAACGAAAAATCCCCCAGTTTAATCCATCTTTTCGGGTCACCCGGCATAAAAAGCACTCCGACAAGAAGCAACAGTCCCACTACATATAAAATAGGTGCGAGAATATGCAGATGATGATAGTCAAAATAGGAAATACTAATCATTACAGCGACACCGACAGCTGCAAAAATCGCCTGTTTATACAAATAATACGTACTTTCACTTTCGTATCGCAAAGCTGCCGGATAGCTTGCTGAATACATCATAATCACGCCGATAATAACCAGCACAATCACCAGAAAAAGAAACGTCATATCAACGCCAAGTCTTATTGAGAAAAGCTTCAGCTTATTTTTAGCTGCCCTGGCATTTTTTCCGCCCCGTATTTCCGTAACGGACCTCTCTTTTCGTGACGGAGACGGCGAGGGACGGTGCGGAGGAAGTTTTCTTGCCGGAGAAGAATTATATTGCAATGACAGCACTTCCTTTCTAACAATTAGTAACGGTGACCTCCGGAAAACAGCGGGAAGTCACCTTATCAGCATTATCCCGAAGCCACAGACAGCGGGACATCTTTACATTTCGCACTCAATGTACGGATTATGTTCAATGATAATAAAAACAGATGCTGTTCCTGCTGTCATAAGCTTATTTTTTCACAGTATTCAAAAAAGCAAGCTAAAATCATTAAAATACAAATGACGTTTTACTACAGATATTATCATAACATAATTATATGTTCGTTTCAATAGGCGATATTCACAGCTTTCATCACGCTATTGAGAAAATTTCAATAGAAATTCAAACAATGTTTAAATTCATCATTCCTCAGACACCCGATATAAGAATCAGCAAAAGCGAAGCCGCACCAAATACAGCCTCCACAATACTGAACACAACCACAATTTTTACTTCGGACCATCCGCACATTTCAAAATGATGATGAATAGGGCTCATTTTAAACAATCTTTTACCATGAGTGAGTTTAAAATAAGTTACCTGTAAAATCACAGAAAACATCTCTGCAATATAAACAAATCCCATCGGAATCAAAAATAATTCCATATCCAGTCCGAAAAGCAGAGCGCACAGATATCCGCCCAGATAGAGTGAGCCTGTATCCCCCATAAAGGTTTTTGCCGGATTAAAATTCCAGATCAGGAATCCCAGACATCCGCCTGCGAGAGCTGCCGCCATAATTGACAGTCCTGTTCTTGCGGTATATCCTGCCATCATCATAAGGAACACTCCCGCAAAAAATGTCACCGAACCATCCAGACCGTCTATACCGTCAGTCAGATTAACAGCATTTACGATACCCACTATAAGTACCGCTGAAATCGGATAATACATTACTCCGATATCAAACATTCCGTAGAAGGGAATATAAGTTTCAGACTTATCGCCGAACAGATACATGGTAAAAAGATATGCGGCTGCTACAGCAAACTGCAGAACAAGCTTCTGCTTAGGCGTCAGTCCAAGATTTCTTTTTTTAGCAACCTTAACATAGTCATCCAGAAAACCAATTGCACCATATGCTGCCGCCATAAAAAGTCCTGCATAGATTTTAGCACTCTGCAAGGTAGTTTCCGGAGATATTCCTCTTTCATCGATACCCGTAAAATGAAAAAGCAGCACACACAGTACTGTTACGACAATACTTGCCGCAATAAACATAAAACCTCCCATTGTCGGCGTTCCCTGTTTTCCCTTATGCCATTTTGGTCCCTCCTCAAGGATTGTCTGACCGAAATGTTTTTTCTGCAGAAACGGCACCAGCCATATTCCTAGCAGTCCCGAAATTGCAAAGGACAAAGCTGCTGCAATAATTGTCCAGATTCCTGACATTAATGTTCCACCTTTCTGCGGATTACTCCGCCGGGCAATACTGCCACGGTTATTTTAGTTTCCGTCTGAATTTCCTCCGCTCCGATGTATTCATCGTAATACCTAAGAAATTCTGCTCCCTTATCTGTTTTCACCTGCCTGCCGGTAATACGGCAGCTCAGCATTCAAAATAATTCAATACAGAAGCGAGCGGAAGTCCGGCTGCAAGAAGAACTCCTGTACAGGCAAGTACTTCTTGTACAGAATATTTTCCTTCAATAATATTAACTCTGCTCAAAATTCCGTTGCCTATAATATCGAAAGCTGCTGTTCCGTTTTTTTCAGCAATATTCCGGCATGCTACATCAGCACCGTAGTTTTCGCTGGAATAGGTAATAATATCTGCCGTATCTTCCCCGAACTCCTTCATAGCATTCTCGTAGGAAGTCACCTTACTGCGGAATTGACCGATACATTCCCTTCTAAATTCTGTGTTTTTATCAAACAATATTGTATCCGCTATTACATTTTCGGGGCGTGAACCGTTATATTCCGGAGTTACAATCACGAAATCGGTATTTTCCGAGAAATCATTGATACAGGTATTATATCGGCAATAGTTCAGGATATCCGAAATAATATCACCGACTCTTCTTCCGTTTTCACAGGAAATCACAATTAATCTCGGATTCTGCACTGTTTTGATCCGGTTCGTCATTTTATGCACCCCTTTTTCTTATATCATTCAGATATTTACAAATAATAAAACTCATCAGAGTATTTGTTTATTTCGATTATTTTTTTCTCCGCTTTCATCGGCGAAAATGAATGTTTTTAACATCGGCTGGTTTTATGCCGCCCGAAGCGGCATAAAACCTTCGCCGTTTTAAATTCTATCCTGCTCTGTTTCAAGTCATTACTTCCGCTGTATAAGTCAGCTGCATTTCTTTATCACCGCAAAACAAACTATGACCTGCTCATTACTACATGATACTGTTATCCTGATTAAATACAACAGTCACAACTGTATACGGTTCTACTTCCTTACCGGGCGGAATATCCTGCGATTTCGCATAGGAATTGGAACTGCCTCCCGATGAACCAACGATAGACAAATTCAGATTATGCTCTGCCGCCAGATAATTCACATCACTCATACTGTATCCTGAAAAATCAGGCACAACAACCTTACTGCTCCGGCTTTCCAGATCTGTGTACAGAACAACCGTTCCCTCTGTCGGAACATTGGAATATGCCTGCGGATTCTGTGCAACTACTTTATCACCGCTGCCGACAATTTCTGCTTTCAGACCGAGATCCTCCACATTATTTTTAGCTTCCTGCAGTGACAAACCTGTATAATCTTTGATTGCTGTTTCCAGCTGTGTCTTCTCGTCTTCAGCAAATACTTTTTCAACGCCGAGATACGGCAGAACCTCACTCATGATATTTCTGAAACAAGGTCCCGCAACGGCAGAACCGTAGTAGTTAATGTCAGGATCAGGTGTATCAAAATAACACAGCAATGCTACCTCAGGGTCATCACAGGGTGCTATACCGCAGAACGATGCGATATAGTCCTTGGTTGCATTACCTTCTTCGTCAACGATCTTCTGAGATGTACCTGTTTTACCGCCTATTCTGTAACCGGCTACATAGCCGTTGGTCGCACCGCCCGATTTTGCGTTGCGCTCCAGCATTTTACATATCTGCTGTGCCACATCCTCGCTGATAACCTGACGCTTCACTGTCGGTTCTGTATTCTTGACAACATTTCCGTTGGAATCTACAACCTGCTGCACCACATACGGCTGCATAAGTTTTCCCTTATTAGCGATTGCCGCACAAGCTGTCACCATCTGGATCGGTGTGATCTTAAAGTTCTGTCCGAAAGAAGCAACCGCAAGATCCATCAAGCCCATTCCGGCAGGTTCCTCTTTTTTATTAAAGAATACATCGTCACTTTCACCGGGAAGATCAATTCCTGTTTTCTCTGAAAAACCAAAAGCAACATAATACTCATAAAATTTCTGTCGTCCCAGAAGCTTCATACCCATCTGCATAAATGCCGGGTTGCACGAATTACAAAGTGCCTCCTCCAGTGTCTGTGTTCCGTGTCCGCCGCTGTCCCAACAGGTAATCGGATCAGCTCCTTCATAAGGAGAATAGGAACCGTCACATGTAAAATACGTACTATCGTTAATTTTGCCTTCACTGAGAACCGCAGAAGCCGTCACCATTTTAAATACTGAACCCGGTACATAAGTATCGCTTACGCCTTTATTACGCCACTGTGCATTAAGCGCCTTATTTTCTGCTTCCTCTTTTTTATCATCGGGAAGTTCATCTATTTTTTTCTGAACATCTTTATCAGCTATTTCAAAAGGATCATTCGGGTCAAAGGCACCTTCACAGGCAAATCCGAGTATTGCACCCGTTTTGACATTTATCATGATAGCGCAGCCTCTGTTGGAAACGTTAAATTCCTTTATTGATTCCTTTACATACTTTTCCATAATACTCTGGATATTTTCATCAATGGTAAGCACAATATCAGAACCGTCCGAGGCTTCTATTTTCTGTTCATACTGATACGGCAGCGGCTTATTGTGAGCATCCTGTGCAATCACTATTCTGCCGGTATTGCCGTTAAGTTCTTCATCATATTCATATTCTACGCCAGCCAATCCCTGGTTATCCGCTCCGACAAATCCAAGAATGGGACCTGCAAAATTATCATGCGTATAGTATCTTTTATAGTCCTCTATAAGATTAATAACATTACTGATCTTATTCTCTTTCCGGATCTTATCTTCAAACTGTAAAATTTTGTTTTTAATATTGGTTTCGACTTTATTTTTCAAAACAACATAATAAGAATTTTCATGTGTTTTTTTCAGGATCTCATCTGCATCCATATCAAGGATTTTGGCAAGTCCTTCGGCGACAACCTTTCTCCCGGCTTCATCATCCTTATCAAAATTAGCAGGAGCAAGAACAACATTCCACACTGTAATGCTCTGTGCAAGAACATTGCCGCTGCTGTCATAAATACTGCCTCTTTTTGCAGAAACAGTAGTATCGTGAAGCTGCTGTTCCACTGCCCTTTGCTGGAGTTCCTCAGCCTGATACACCTGTAAATAAAACAGTCTTGCAAATACCGTTCCGAATCCGAGAAGAATAATAATCAGCATCAGTATCGTAGATCTCTGCCACAATTTTGCAGCAGCACCCTTTTTCGCCATAAACTCACCTTCCCTTTTTTCCTTTCTATAATACCAAGAAATCGCCAATTAATAAGTTAAATAATTAATCAGCAGTGATATGCGGGGCAACCCCACGAGAAGCACCAATAATGTAAAACTGCACCAAAAGAGCAGAAAGCTTCAGCCCCTTCGGTGCGCTGCGGAAATGTCCGCTGATTTTTTCCGGTCTTCTGTAAAATTCTATGCACTGAAAAACGGTTATATAACCCGAACAAGATCACATTCCGAAAGCGTCAAAAATCGTTTTAAAAATATTATCCGACTCGTTTTCGTTTACAACCTCTCCCTTATCACCGTCCGAAAGCGATATGAACTCTTTCTGCGCATTTTTCACCGGAACCATATTCAATTTATCTTCTGCGTATTTTTTCACATACTCATCCGTAAATTTACTGTCTATCGTCAATCTGTACTGTGCTTCCTTATTCTGCAATTCTGTGAGTGCAGATTCTTTTTGTGTAATCTGTTCGTTAATTTCATTCAGCTGTGCATTAAAATGCACTAGCATAATACACACCGCTGCCACCACGATGGTAAGAATACTTACTGTGATAATTGTTACGGGATTTCGTTTTCTTCTTTGCGCCTTTGCGGATGAACCCTGACTGATGCTGATGATCTGACCGCTTTTCTTTTTCTTTTTTGATTTCTTCTCTGCGCTTGACATTTGCATTTCATACGCTTCCAGAAGATTCAGATCCAGCGCCTCTGTTCTTTTTTCACCTACCATCAAAATGTTCCCCTTCCGCCGGCACACGCCGGTTATATATAT
>CACZPV010000253.1 GCA_902783065.1 uncultured Ruminococcus sp. | reverse complement strand
ATTTTGCGGATTACTGTATCACAATCGGAGCATTTTTGTTTATGCTGTGTATCTTGTTCATGCCTGGTAAACAAAAGAAAGACGAAGGCACTGAAAGTCAAAACCTGACAGACGGAGAGAAAAGCAATGACGCATTATGAATTTATTGCTGCAGAAACAGATGTGGGAAAGCGCATTGATAGTTTTTTAACAGAAAATTCTGCCGGGATGACCCGCAGTGCAGTACAAAAATTGATTGAAAATGGGAGCGTACTGATTAACGAAAAAATTGCTTCCAAAAATTACAAGCTGAGAATCGGTGATAACATCAATATGACAATTCCTGATCCGCAGCTTCCTGAAGCAAAGCCGGAAAATATTCCGTTGGAAATAGTGTATGAAGATGAAGATTTACTTGTGGTCAACAAACCGAAGAACATGGTAGTTCATCCCGCACCTGGAAATTACAGTGGAACGCTTGTCAATGCTTTGCTATATCATTGCGGAGAAAGCTTGTCAGGAATTAATGGGGTTTTACGTCCGGGAATTGTACACAGAATTGATAAGGATACAAGTGGTTTGTTGATTGTAGCAAAAAATGACTTTTCACACAGATTACTTGCAGAACAAATCAAAGAACACAGTTTTACAAGAAAATACAAATCGATCGTGTATGGAAATCTTAAAAATGATGAAGGAACGATAAACGCTCCCATTGGAAGACATCCGGTTGACAGAAAAAAAATGACCGTTACCCTGAAAAATTCACGGGAAGCGGTTACACATTATAAAGTTCTGGAGCGATTTAATGGATTTACATTTGTAGAGTTGACATTAGAAACTGGACGTACTCATCAAATCAGGGTGCATATGTCATATATTGGACATCCAGTAGCAGGTGATCCTGTTTACGGACCTAAAAAAGTAATTACTTCCTTAGGAGGTCAATGTCTTCATGCGTATTATATTTCATTTGTTCATCCAAGAACCGGGGACATATTGACTCTTTCGAGTGATCTGCCTGCCTATTTTAATGATTTTCTTCACAGTGTTGAGTAATATAAGGTATAATACTAATTTCTGATAAAAAAAGCCGATGAATTTTTGGTTCATCGGTTTTTTTATCCTTATTATTATGCTGGGTTTTCTGTGTGATCTCATACAAATTCTTCAATAATATCAGCAGACATATCTAGTGCAGAGAGATTTCTACATTTGCATTTCCGGACGTGAATTGCAGCAGCCAAATTATACACCGTTCAAAATAATAATAGTATTACTCGTCCTGACCTGACGATGTTGGTATAAGCTCTATTTTATCGATCAGATCGGAATACTTGCTGTTTTCTGATTCATGAAAACTCAGAACAGCTTCTGTATAACCGTCATCGCTTATAAGTACTTTCAGATAAGAAGTTAATTTATTATCTTTTTTATCTTTAATGGATGTTTTGAAAATAATGTAGTTTGAATCCAGTATTTCAGATTTAGAACCCTTATATTTTTTTTCAAGATATGTAATGAGATCTTCCTGTGTAATTCCGTCAGATGGAACATAGTCAAGCTGCAGAGATGCTTTACCATCTTCTGTTGTAAGATAGATACTGTCATCTGATCGAAGCTCGCTGCTTTCAGAAGAAAATTTTTTCGGAAAAAGAGCTGCATATTTTCCTGATTTACTCTTAAACCGCAGATGCTCGGCATCAATTTCCTCCACACTTTCTGGATAACTGACTGTTTGAGAATGTTGTCTGGAATTTTCAGTAAGTATTTCGGGAACAACTGTGCTGACAGTATCGACTGGAACAGTTTCCTGTTCGTTGTTCTGTGAACATCCGCAGAATGCAGAGATAATAATAAAGGTCAAAATGCAAAGAAAAAGTTTTTTCATATAATAACCTCCCAATGTTATCTGTGACGTTTAGCAGCATGTCGGTATGCCTTTTTTGCGTTTATTTTTTTTCTGTCATTTTTGTGCTTACCGTATTCTTTTGTTCTATTGGAAGCATTATCGGATTTTTTGTGGTTTTCCGGTTTATTTCTGTGATTTCTTTTTGGTTCTTCGTAAAGTGAAACCCTGACTGGTTTTCCGCAAACTTTAGCTCCGTACATTCTGTCAAGAACATTTTCAATTGAATCGGATGGTACTGCAACTACTGAACAGTCGTCATAGATTTCTATTTTTCCGATATCGCTGCCGTGAAGCATACTTCTTTCTGTAATGGAAGCCACAATATGATTTGGAGCTACACGGTTAGTTCTTCCGATATCAAGCATAATTCTGGAGTAATCGGTAATATCTTTTTTTCGGTATTGCTTTTTTTCTGATTTTATATCATTGATTCTTATTTCCTTTTCAGCAAAATTCATTTGTAAAGCTGCCGCTGCAATATCAAAAAGCGAATACCCTTGTAACATCAGCATATTTACCATATCTTTATAACGTTCGCTGATATTGCCGTTAAGTGTTTTTTCAACAGCCGAGAGATTATTTTCGGCTATCCGATAATTGATATCATCATTCGTAGGAATATCAATCTGCTCAATTTTGGAATTTAAGTTTTTAACTATATTAAGCAGTTCTGAAACCTGCCGTCTGCCGCTGCAGATGGTAATGGAATTACCTTCCTTACCGATTCTTCCTGTTCTGCCGATTCGATGTACATAGTATTCATTATTCTGAGGAATATCATAGTTAAATACAAATTCCACATCATTTACATCGATACCCCTTGCAGCTACATCTGTTGCAACTAAAATCGCAGCACCGCCGTTTCTGAATTTATCCATTACTGATGTACGCTGAGATTGTTTAAGATCACCGTGCAGTGCCTCGGCATTAAAGCCGTCACGGCTTAACGACAGAGCAATTTCCTCAGACATTTTTTTGGTATTGCAGAAAACTATGGATAGGGAAGGATCAAAATAATGCAGCAAAAGCTTCAATGCATCGGATTTTCTGCCCATTGGTACATCAATATATGTTTGTCGGATATTATCGAGTGTGATTTTTTTACCTGCGGTTTCAATCAGTTGAGGATTCTTCTGAAATTCATTGGTAATGGAGAGTATAGCAGGGGGCATTGTAGCAGAAAACAAAACAGTTTGCCTGTCTTCGGGGGTTTCGTGAAGAATAGTTTCCATATCTTCTTTAAAACCCATACTCAGCATTTCATCGGCTTCATCTAAAACAGCAAGTTTTACATGGTCAAGCTTCAGGGTTCTTCTTCTTATATGATCCATAATTCTTCCGGGGGTACCAACCACGATATTAGCTTTTTTCAGTTTTGTAATTTGTCTGTCCATTGGTGCTCCGCCGTAAACCTCAGCCGGGCGGATGCCTTCACAGTATTTTGTCAATTTACGTATTTCTGTACAGCATTGTATTGCCAGTTCTCTTGTTGGCAGCATGATAATAGCCATAACATGGGATTTATCATTATAGGAATTAATCATTTCAATAGCAGGAATAGCGAATGCCATTGTTTTTCCAGTACCAGTCTGTGATCTGCCAATCACATCTTTTCCTTCGCGTATTACAGGAATTGTCTTTGACTGTATTGATGTAGGGGAGAGAAATCCCATATCTTTAATGGCATTCTGAATTTTTTCGGAAAGTCCAAGACTCTCAAAGGTATAAGTATCGCTTGTAAATTCTATGTTTTCCATTTTTTCTTTCCTTTTTAAAAATAACATCTCTTTAATGCACATAAGCATGATCAACTTTATTATTTTATCAGAAGATTATAACTTTGTCAAACACATCACTTTGGTATGTTCCGGTGAACTGCCGGAGCCGAAACGTGATAGTCGCTCGCTTACGCTCCGCTCTGTTACAGTTATTCAGACTATACACGCGTGTCAGGCTTTTTGATAATTCAACTTATCATGAACTGAGAAAGCAGACGACTGTAATATTGTTGAAACTATATTTAGTTGTGGGTATTAGTAAGCGTCCAGCGTCACGCTGGCAGACGACTAATGAAAATATTTTAGTCAATGTGATAGTGGGAATTGAATTGACAGCGGCGGCACGCCGCCGCTCCGCTTTGTTTCAATTATTCAGACTTACACCCGCGTGTCAGGCTTTTGCTGTATCTGTATTGATAGAGCAAATTAATCAAAAACCACAAATTGTATTGTTTTTGAT
>CACZPV010000252.1 GCA_902783065.1 uncultured Ruminococcus sp. | reverse complement strand
CCGGCGGCTTGCCGGTACTACATATTTTTCGAATTGTCACTTGAAAAACCAAAAATACAAGCGTATAATAACATGATGTAAATGAATTAAGTAATTTACTGAAACTTCCGATACAGTTGGAAATTGATTGCTGCACAGGGTGGTTTGAGTGATAGCTGTATCTCTTCATGATATTTATACCGTTCGGACTGCCGTTATCTGTCAGCTTGAAAAAAGGGGGGAGCTTGATGGATGATATGATCGCTAAGATCATTGATATGGACAAAAAGGCCAGAGATCTGACCGATGAGGCTCAGCGAAGCAAGATTAATTATGAAAATGAAATTCTTAAAACAAAAGAAAAAATTAAAAATGATTATCTCAGCAGAGCCAAAGAGCGTATCGAAATTAATAAACAGACCGCTCAGAAAAAGGCTGACGAGCAGCTGAAAGAGATGGAATCAAAAAATGATGCTATCATCAGAAAGCTTGACGGCAGCTATTCCGAAAACGGCGACAAATGGGTTGATGAGATCGTGAAACGTGTCGTCGGGGAATGACAAAAATTTTTTTCGGAAAGGAAGCATGCCTATGTCATCAGCTATGGCTTCAAATGCTATTCTGGCAAAGGCTCGTGCCATGTACGGAAAGTGTCTTTCCGATAACGACTACAGGCAGCTTATGGATTGCCGTAATGTGTCGGAGGTCGCTTCCTATTTGAAATCACGAACCAATTATAAGTCGGTTCTGGCAGGTCTTAATGAAAATGAAGTCCACAGAGGACAGCTTGAACCAATTTTAAAACAAAATTTGTATTATGATATTTCCGCATTATCAAGGTACGCAAGGGATAAATCTCTTGTTTTTTCCAATTTTATTATTTCGGAGATGGAAATAGAGCAGATAATACGCTGCCTTACACTGCTGAATATTGGACGGGCGGATGAATTTGTGTTTGGACTGCCTATGGCAATGACCAAATTTGCAAAGATTGATCTGAAAGCCTTCAGCACAGTAAGAAGCTATGATGATCTTTTGAGTGTTATCTCGTCAAGCAAGTATGCACCTGTGCTCAGAAAATATCGTCCGAAGGAGGGCGAAAGAGCTGATATTTCAATGATTGAGGCAGAGCTGAACAATCAGAACTACGGTATGGTTATTGAAGCAATATCACAAGCTAAAAGTGCCCGTGACAGGGATGAACTGAGAGATACTTTTTCTGCAATGCTTGATTTCAGAAATATCTCACGAATAATCAGACTCAAACGATATTACAACTATACAGCCGAAAAAATCTTTCCTTTGCTGATTCCGTATGGAAAACTTTCCAGGAAAGCACTGGAGGAACTGTGTTCGGCATCAAGCTCAAGAGAAGTATTTGAGCTGGCACGATCCACCTACCTCGGAAGGCTGATGTCAAAACTCAAATACAGCGACCAGTCTCAGATGGCAAATGCACTGCTGAGTATGTACTGCAAACATCATCTCAGACTTTCTGCGAACCCTACGATCGTAATGATCTCATATGTTTATCTGAAACAGATTGAGCTGACTAATATTGTTAATATTATTGAGTCCACCCGCTATGGACTTTCTCCGGAGGAAAAGTCCGCAATGCTCGTAAGATGATAAGGAGGTGATTATGTGTCTGTAAAAAAAGTTAAGGCAATCAACATAATCGGTATGCTGTCCGAACTGGACAAAGTTATTAAATTCTGCGGTGACTCTGAGATGTTCCACCCGGACGATGCGATGTCGTTCTATTCCAATACTCAGGATTTTACTCCGCTGAGTGATAAAAATCCCTATGCTGCACCGCTGCAAAGCTTAAGAAGTGCTGCGGATATGGCGCAGCTGAAATTGGAATTTGTAAGGCTCAAAAATTTCAGCGTAAGCGATAAGGGTGTTCTGAAATATGTTCAGTTTATCGTGGAAAAGCTGGAAAAGCTGGTCAACGAAAAGCTGAAAATCAAGCAGGATATTGACAGCTGCAAAAGGAAAATAGAACAGGTGGGTCATTTTACGGGAGGAAATATTGATTTTTCAGAAATTCTGAAATGTCAGTATATTACACCTACATTCGGCAGGATTCCTCATGAAAGCTATGAAAAGCTTGAGAATTTTGCTGAAAATCCATTTGTTATGTTCTTCCCGTGTACGGAGGATGAAACGCATCATTGGGGTGTGTATTTTGCTCCGAACGAAAAAACTGAAAAGCAGAATATCGACAGAATCTTTTCATCGCTGTATTTTGAAAAGTTGGAGGTGCCTGAAATTGCAGGCACTCCTGAGGAATATATCCGGAACCTCGAAAGCCGCCTTGCGGAATTGAAAGAGGCGCAAAAGAATAATCAACAGGAACTGGATATTTTCTGGAAAGCAGAAAGCGAAAAATGTATGCAGTATTACAGCAGACTGCAGGAGCTTGATTGCTTTCATGCAATTAAGCGTTATGTTTATAAGTACCACGGAAGTTTTATTCTTGTGGGCTGGATACCGGCTGATAAGGAAAAATATTTCACGGATCATCTTGATGAGATCAAGAGCGTAGAATATTCCATCAGTGACGGTAAGGAGGAACTTAAACATTCTCCGCCGGTTATTCTTAAAAATCCGCCGTTTATCCGTCTGTATGAATTTTATGTCAAAATGTACGGACTGCCCAGTTACAATGAGATTGACCCTACAGCAATAGTAGCACTTACCTATACCTTGTTTTTCGGTATTATGTTTGGTGATATGGGACAGGGACTGGTAGTGGCGATTGTCGGGTTCCTGATGTGGAAACTCAAGAAAATGGAAATCGGACGGATTTTGATTCCCTGCGGTATTTCCGGTATGGTATTCGGATTTATTTATGGTTCGGTGTTCGGATTTGAACACGCTCTGGATCCGGTTTATAAAGCACTGTTCGGACTGAACGAAAAACCTGTAGAGGTAATGGAACCTGATACAATCAATATGATTATTTATGGTTCAGTTGCGATTGGTATTGTTACAATAGTTATATCAATGATTATGAATATCGTTTCTTCGATTAAACGAAAAGATCCGGAAAGTGCTTATTTCGGCGCAAATGGTATGGCTGGTTTCGTCTTCTATGTTTCATTGGTGGTGGGACTTGTATGTCAGATGCTGCTTGGAATTGAGATTATGAACGCTGCTTATATCATATGTCTTATCGTTCTGCCTTTGATCGTAATGTTCCTTCGTGAGCCGCTTGGCAGACTGGCAGAGGGAAAGAAAAAGTGGCAGCCTGAAAGCTGGGGAGAATATTGCACACAGAGCTTCTTTGAACTGTTTGAAATGTGCCTGAGCTATGTCACAAATACCATGTCTTTCCTGAGAATAGGTGCTTATATACTTGTTCATGCAGGTATGATGCTGGTGGTATTCACTCTTGCTGATATGATCGGCGGAGCCGGATATATTATTATGATTATTGCCGGCAACGGAATTGTTATGGCGCTTGAAGCACTGCTTGTAGCAATCCAGGTGCTTCGTCTGGATTATTATGAGATTTTCAGCCGTTTTTATCTTGGCGAGGGCCGCCAGTTTACTCCGGTTGTGGCAGGTAAAAACGAGAATTAAAAATATTCCGGATGGAATAAAGACAGATAAAAATTTCTGAAAACTGCATTTAGCTGTTATTTATAAAACAGCTGGTTGGAAAATGACAAGGAACTGTCTGCCGGCAGCAGGTGTGCGGATGGCTCGCCGGGATTTTAATTTAAAGAAGCCCGGATAGGAATAAAACAGTAAGAATTGCAAACAGATTGTCTGTATATAGTTATTCAGAATTTTTGCAATCAGCTGATCAATAAAAAAAGAAATGAGGATTTTATTATGTTGGATTATATTTTACTTTCAGTACCCGTTGTTTTTTTGGTAGTTTCTGTTTATTATGCATATAAGACTGTTGCACTTGGCAAAAAATCACGTAAAAGTGCAGTTGTAAGACAGCTTCTTTCATTTGCAGCAGTATCTTCTGTTTGTCTGATCACTTCTATGGTGGCAATGGCAGCCGGTGACGGAGAAGCGGCTGCAACAGCAGCAGCATCCGGCGATATTAATATGGGTCTTTCCATGATCGGTGCGGCTCTTGCAACAGGTATTTCCGGTATCGGCGGCGGTATCGCCGTAGGCGGCGCGGCTCCGGCTGCAATCGGTGCAACCAGTGAAGATCCGAAAGCATTCGGTAAGGCTCTCATCTTTGTTGCACTTGGCGAAGGCGTTGCACTTTACGGACTTCTTGTTTCTATCCTTATTATTTCTAAAATTGGCTGATAAAAACTGTCATAGCCCGTATAAACTCTGTAATTATTAAGTTATGCAGGTTCTTGCGTATTCCAAAGGCTGAGCCTTTGGCGGGAGTTTGAGGGCTGAGTCCTCAACACAGGGGGAGATAGAATGAAATTTTATTTAATAAGTGATAATGTGGACACGCTGATGGGAATGCATCTTGCCGGTATCAGCGGTGTGGTAGTCCATGAGGAGAATGAAGTAAAAGAGGCTTTGACAAAGGCTATGGACAGGGAAGATGTTGCGGTAATCCTGATGACGGAAAAGCTGGTGCAGCTTTGTCCTGAATTGGTGTATGAGCTGAAACTTAACCGCAAACAGCCCCTGATTGTCGAAATCCCGGACAGACACGGCAGCGGCCGCGCAAAAGATTCTATTACACGTTATGTGCGGGAAGCCATCGGCGTCAAAATATAGGCAAACGTCTTCGGAGGTGTGAATATGCCTGATACTGTAAGCAAAACAGATAATTTTTTAAAGGCAATCGAAAAATACGCTGAAGAACAGCGCAGCAAAATACAGTCCGAAGCCGAGGACTTTAAGGAAAGAGAACTCAATAAGGCGGAGGAAGAAGGTCTGAGGGAGGCGTATGTCCTCATTCAGAAAAAAATGACCGATATCAAAACGCAGATAGCGGCGGATCTTTCAAGAGCAGAAACAGCAAGCCGCCGGAAAACATTTGTTCGCAGGCAGGAAATTGAGAACGAGGTTTTTGCTAAGGCAGCAAAAAAGCTTGAAGAATATACTAAAACAGATCGGTATCTGAAGGCACTTGAGAAAAGTGCAAAACAGATTTCCAATGAGTTGAATGCGGATGATGTTGTTCTTAAGGTAAGAAAAGATGATCTCGTACATAAGAATAAAATTTTTCTTGCCTTCGGAAAAAAATGCGAAATAGTAGCTTCAAACGATATTATGATCGGTGGTATTATCGGTGTCAGCAAAAAGCTGGGACTGCTTGCCGATGAAACGCTTGACAGCAAGCTTTCCGCTCAGCATGAGTGGTTCTGCGAAAATTCAGGTCTGAAAGTAACCGAATAAGGAAAGATGGGATGAATTAAATGGCTGCTAAAGATGTTATTTTTGGTATAAACGGTCCTGTTGTTACCGTAAAAAACACCAGAAGCTTTTCCATGATGGAAATGGTGTATGTCGGTGAGTCCCGTCTGGTTGGTGAGATCATCGGTATTAATGATGAATTTACTACTGTGCAGGTTTATGAGGAAACAACAGGTCTGAGGCCCGGTGACCCGATCTACGGAACGGGCGGTCCGATGAATGTTCTTCTCGGTCCGGGTATAATTGATAATATATTTGACGGAATTGAACGCCCCCTTAAGGCAATCGAGGAGCAAAGCGGCTCTTTTATTTCCAGAGGTGCATCTGTTTCGTCACTCGATCTTAACAGATATTGGAATGTTAAGATAAAAGTAAAAGTCGGTGATAGGCTCGAAGGCGGACAGATTTATGCGACCTGTCCCGAAACAGCAATCATTGAACACAGATTTATGGT
>CACZPV010000251.1 GCA_902783065.1 uncultured Ruminococcus sp. | reverse complement strand
TTTCGGTTGAGCGGATTGCTTCCGAACTGATTCAGATTCTGGATGGTGAGTTTGCGGAAACAGTGCTTCTGGAATATACAGATGTTCTCGGTGTTTTTCTTCCGGAAATATTGCCGGCAGTTGGACTTGAACAAAGGAATCCTCATCATGTATATGATGTCTGGACACATACGGTCAAGGTGGTGATTCATTCTCCTCACGGTAAGGTGATGCGTCTGGCAGCACTGCTTCACGATATTGCAAAGCCCCTGTGCTTTACCGTAGATGCGAGAGGAATCGGACATTTTAAAAGTCATCCTGAAGTCGGTGCCGAAATGGCACAGCGGATCCTGAAACGGATGCATTTTGATAATGATACTATTTACCGTGTCGGAGCTTTAATCCGATATCATGACCGGCGTCCTATTCTGGAACCTAAATACATAAGGCGGCTGATTTCTGCGGTCGGAACGGAAGCATTTATCCCTCTGATGCAGCTGAAAAGAGCCGATACTATGGGACAAAATCCCGCAACTATTCCGGAAAAGCTTCATTATATCGCATGTCTGGAAGAAATGTTCAGGGAATTTACTGAGGATGGCAGTGAATATAATATCAAAACACTGGATATTACAGGAAGTGAACTGATTGCGCTTGGAATCGGAGAAGGAAAAGAAATTGGCAGAATACTGCATGAACTGTTGGAAATGGTGATTGATGGGAAAATAGAAAACAACAAAGAGGTTCTTTTATCAGAAGTAAATCGTCATATCAACACCAGTGTGCCGCCAGCGTGACGCTGGATCCTTACTAATATCCACAACCACTTTGGCTAAAACAATTATTTCAGTCGTCGACGTTCGGACAGGGCGAGGACAAAAAAGCAAATCGTATTTTTTCGCTGCTCATATATCTTGTGATCGGAACAGGAATTATTTTCTCAATCCTCGGCATTGTTTTTCTTGAACCGATAGCAAGGCTTCTTGGTGCATCCGATGATATGCTGCCCTATTGCGTACAGCTCTCCGGTCGAAAAATGTTGTAAGATGCTGCAAGTTTGTGGTATAATATTATCATATATAACCTTGGCAGTTATGGGGAGAGTAACATAATGGAATATCAATTGAATCTTGGTGCATGGAATAGTGTTTTTGCAGTTCCGTGCGGGATTGTAGACAAACATTTGAAATTGGCGGGAGCTGCACAGCTCAAAGTGATACTGTGGGTGCTGCGCCATTCCGGTGAAAATTTTACTGTGGAAGATATATCTGCTTCTCTTTCTATGTCGGCTGCGGATATCAGAGATTCTATGCTGTATTGGAAGGAAACAGGTGTGATCTGTGAATCGGAAGGAATTCTGTTTCCGCCTGTACCGAAAGCCGAAAATAAAGCTGCGGAAGAATCGACACCGGTAAAAGATGAAATTAAAATAACAAAGCCTGAGAAACCATCAAGAACAGTGTCACGTCCTGAAAAGCCTGATCTGAAATATCTGACTGAAAGAATGCAGAGTGACGAAAGTATTGTTTATCTTATGCAGACGGCTGATGAAATCTTTGGCAGACCAACCAGCAATAACGATAAAGAAACGCTGCTGATGATACATGAATCTGACGGTTTGCCCGTTGAAGTATTGATTATGCTGATGCAGTATGCGGCGGGACTCGGGAAATGTAATATACGTTATATTGAAAAAATGGCGATTAACTGGGCAGACGAAGAAGTGATTACTCTGGAACGTGCCGAACAAAAAATTCAGCAGCTGACCAGCGGCAGAAGTGCGGCGGGAACTGTGCAGAAATTGTTCGGACTGGAGTCACATTCTCCTACTGAAAAGGAAACAGTTTATGCCGACAGATGGATGAATCTCTGGAAATTTTCTCCTGAACTTATTCGTTATGCGTATGAGATTTGTGTCGACGCAAAGGGAAAGTATATTCCGAAGTATGTGGACAGTGTTCTCGCCAGATGGCACAACGGCGGAATTGAAACTATGGAGCAGGCACAGGCAGATCAGCTTAAGGGAAAGAAAAATACCAGAAAAACTAATGCCGCAACTTATGATATCGAAAAATATGAAAGCACCAATGCTATCTTTGAGGAGGGCTTCTGATGGGATACAGCAGTGAAATTTATAGTGCTGCAAAAAAACAAATGGAAATAAGAAAACAGACTGCTGAAGAAGAATTGGACAGACGCAGAGATAAACTGTTTGTCAGGGAACCGTATGCGGAAGAAATTGAAAGGGAATTAGTCAGAATTTCTGTAGCAGCAGGAAAAGCTGTACTGACGGGAGCAGATAAAACCAAAGAACTGACGGAACTGAAAAATAAAAGTCTTGCGCTGCAGAAAGAGCTTGCAGTAATCCTTCAGAATAATGGATTGCCCGATAATTATCTTGAGCCGTGGTATCAATGTGAAAAGTGCGGCGATACCGGTAATATCGACGGCAGGATGTGTGACTGTATGAAGCAGCTTCTACGCCTTACTGCCTATGATGAACTGAACAGAATTTCACCGCT
>CACZPV010000250.1 GCA_902783065.1 uncultured Ruminococcus sp. | reverse complement strand
CGCCGCCATTTTCGACAGTTACCTGACCGCCGCCGCTTCCTTTTACAAGAACAGCACCGCCGCCCTTACGGATAACTACCGAGCAGATATTTGTAACAGTATAGTAATCAGCTTTGCCGATCATAGCATTATTAAAATGATTGACTGCTGCTACTTCTTTGCTCGTGAAATGAGTGCTTCCCTTTGAACCAAGCTTGATGTCATCCTTTACCTTTGAGGAGGGACGAGAGAAATACAATGCCGTGATACCGTTACGGCTTGCAGCAACTGCATAAGCTCTGTCTATAACATTCTGGCTCATATCATTGGAATAACCCCAGTCCTGATTATTTGACCATGTATCGTGGCTTTCGCCCCAATAAAGGAGTCTGCTGTTGGACAATCCCATCCACTCGCCGCAGTAGTTCCCGAATGAAGAAGGAGCCGTTCCGCTGTTGAAAGAATTACGAAGTGTCATGCCATAAGGGCTGTCAGTTATGCCGATATAGTTTGAATACTCCTTCATAACACTGATAGCCTGCGATCTTTGACCTGAGCTTTCATCAAATGACAGTCCCGGGTTATTCAGTATTTCGCCATAGTACCAAAGGCTCTTATCCTGAGTAACAGTAGGCCAGAACTGATCTCCTTCACTTGGCAGACCGATATGTTTTGCTGCATCAAAACGTATACCGTCAATACCCACGCTCTTAAGTTCCTGGATATAGTTGGATACGCACTGCTGAACATATGAATGTTCAGTATTAAGGTCGGGCATACCGATCTTACCGTGTGTAACTCTGTAACGATCGCCGTCATCAGCATTTCCACCGTAATCGTGCCAATACTGGCTGTCCTTAAGATCATCCTGAATTACGCTGTGATCGCCGGCAAGGTGATTGGCAACTATATCAGCGATGATCTTTATGCCGTACTTATCTGCTTCTGTACATAGTGTTCTGAGCTGTTCCTTGTTTCCTAATTCAGTGTCGCCGATATAGAATCCCTTCGGCTGGTAAACCCACCACCATGCACCTGTGCCTGAGGTAGCCTGCGGAGGAGAAACCTGGACAGAAGTAAATCCGGCTTCAGCAATTTCAGGGAGCATAGCTGTAATATCCGTGTACTTCCAGCAGAAGCAGTGAAGGATATTACCGTCCTGAATGTTGTCCGCAAGACCGTAATCTGTTGCCGCATCAGCCTCGATTGACGGCGATGCGATTACTCCGCCAAGACCGGTGAAAGTCGTGGCGAGTAGAGCAGCCGACAAGAAAATGCTGGCTACTTTGTAACCTGCACTAAAGCGGCTGTTCTGCGATGATTTGTTCATTAATAATCACGCTCCAATCCTTGTTTAACAATAAATTTTGATTGTCCTTCAAGTCTGAAAATAATCCCTTTCTTTTGTGACATGATCGAATTTTTTTATTCACGTCAGTAAGAAAAACCGCTCGAATAATCGAATAAAAAATTCACAATCATAGTCTGCCTATAGTGTCCTGACTGCTGTACAATATAGGCAATCAAAGTACTTTCAGACTTTCTGTCAATACTATTTTAGCATCAAAAGGGACTAAAAGTAAAGCTTTATGTAAGTCACAATTTAGTTATTTTTTGATACAAGTCCATAAAAAATCCTTAAAAGAAAATAATTTTCCTTTTTGAATAATTATACATTTTAGCTTTTGTAGGTTTTAACCATGTTTTTTGATTTTTTTGGAAAAATCTACAAAAATATAAAACAAATATCGTTAAATTGAACATATTGTTTGGCTGCGAAAATTTTTGAAGAAATTTTAATCTGCTTGTCGAAGCAAAAGAGAAATTCCCACTTAAGACTTGTGTACTTACCGTATTTTTGTTATCCGGCGGAAAATTCCACCTTTATTCCACATAAATTCCTTACAGCTTCCAAAAATACGATCTATAATACAGTCACATCAGAAAAAATATCCACCGGCAGCAAACTGACAGATATGCCGTTGGAAATATGAAAGTCAGCAGAAAAATACCTAAGGAACCACTGAATAAATCATGCCTAACGGCTCAGCACTCATCTCGCTTGCATCTTTTCCGT
>CACZPV010000249.1 GCA_902783065.1 uncultured Ruminococcus sp. | reverse complement strand
GGCGTGCCGCCGCTGTCAATTCAATTCCCACTGCTAAACACAGTTTCAACATTATTATAGTCGTCTGCTATTGTTGATTCATGGTGAATTTGAATTATTAAAATTAAAGTTCAGTTTTTTAGGAAAGGGTTTCCACTAGGAGAATACGTATTAAAAGACCGATGCAGTGAAGCTAACAGCTTTACTGCATCGGTCTGCAATTAATCTTTTTTACTTCTCACTAATTGCGTATACTTAAATCCATGAAGTTGAAATGTCAGATATTACATAAAACATCGTATTATAATTACACATTTATTTACCATAAATACCGGGGTTCACGGATTCAGGTTCAAATTAATAAAGCGGGAATCTGTTACAGATATCTTCTACACCTGATTTAATGGTTTCGACATTGCCTTCAAAGTCGTTAAGAGCCATAGTGATATACTCGGCAATTTTATCCATTTCTTCTGTACCCATACCTCTTGTGGTAACAGCAGCAGTACCAAGGCGAACACCGCTTGTAACGAAAGGACTTCTTTTTTCATTAGGAACCGTATTCTTGTTAGCAGTAATTCTTACTTCATCCAGACGATGTTCCAGTTCTTTTCCTGTTACCTCACTATCAGTAAGATCGAGCAGCATAACATGGTTGTCAGTACCGCCGGAAACAAGCTTATTGCCTCTGTTAACAAGTCCGTCTGCAAGAGCCTGAGCATTTTTAACAATATTTTCTCCATAAGCTTTAAACTCGGGTTTAAGAGCTTCTCCGAAACATACTGCCTTAGCTGCAATAATATGCATCAGAGGACCGCCCTGTGTTCCCGGGAATACTGCCTTGTTAATACCCTTTGCCAGTTCCTCATCATTAGTAAGAATCAGACCGCCTCTCGGACCTCTTAACGTTTTGTGGGTTGTAGTAGTAGTGAAATGAGCATAAGGTACCGGATTAGGATGAACACCGGCAGCCACAAGACCTGCAATATGTGCCATATCAACCATAAGATAAGCACCACAGGCATCTGCGATTTCTCTGAAACGCTTGAAATCGATAATTCTGGGATATGCGCTTGCACCGCATACAATGAGTTTAGGTTTAACTTCCATTGCGGTTTCATAAACTTTATCATAGTCGATTCTGTGAGTAACAGGATCAACACCGTAGGAAACAAAGTTATAATATTTACCGGAAATGTTAACAGGAGAACCATGAGTAAGATGTCCGCCCTCAGAAAGTGTCATACCCATTACAGTATCGCCTGGCTTAAGAATTGAAAAATAAACAGCGGTATTAGCCTGTGCACCGGAATGAGGCTGAACGTTGGCAAATTTGGCACCAAAAAGCTCACAAGCACGATCAATAGCAATTTGTTCTACCACATCGACATACTGGCAGCCGCCGTAATATCTTTTTCCCGGATAACCCTCGGCATACTTATTAGTAAGAACCGAGCCCATTGCAGCCATTACAGCCGGAGAAACGATATTTTCAGAAGCAATCAGTTCAATATTCTGCTGCTGTCTTTTCAGTTCATCGCCCATTGCAGCAGCAACAGCACTGTCATATTTACCCACAAAACCTATACTATCCATAAGATCATTGTACATTGGTAAGTCCTTCTTTCATTTTTATTCGGACTGCTGTCCGTCATAGATCATTTTTATTATACATGATTCAACAAAATAAATCAAGTAAATCGTGTCAAGTAGTTCATACTAATATTGATTCAATAATTGTATGTGAAAAAAAGGCCGTTCTCTCCGTGGCTGAAAGCACGGAAAAAACGACCTTGCAATTCGTTAAAAAAACATGTTCTTAAGAATTATCTCTTTACATTAAAAGCGTTGATGCCCGGATATTCAGCAGCTGCACCCAGTTCTTCTTCGATTCTGAGAAGCTGGTTGTACTTAGCAACTCTTTCAGATCTGGACGGAGCACCTGTCTTAATCTGGCAGGTATTAAGAGCAACAGCGAGGTCAGCAATCGTTGTATCAGCTGTTTCACCGGAACGGTGTGAGGAAATAGCTGTGTAACCTGCTTTATGAGCCATCTTAATTGCCTCAAGTGTTTCAGATACAGAACCGATCTGGTTAAGTTTGATAAGGATAGAGTTACCGGCACCCATAGAAATACCCTTAGCAAGTCTTTCTGTGTTAGTAACAAAGAGGTCATCACCAACGAGCTGAACCTTGCCGCCGAGTTTTGCGGTCATTTTCTGCCAGCCTTCCCAGTCTTCTTCATCAAGTCCGTCTTCGATAGAGATGATCGGGTATTTGTCTACGAGGTTAGCCCAGTGCTCGATAAGCTCATCAGATGTAAAGTCTTTGCCTGACTTCGGCTGATGATAGAAGCCCTTACCCTTTTCACTCTTCCACTCAGAGGAAGCAGCATCCATAGCGATCATAAAGTCCTTACCGGGTTCAAAGCCGGCAGCCTTGATAGCTTCAAGGATCTTTTCGATTGCTTCTTCATCGCTCTTGAGGTTGTTAGGAGCATAGCCGCCCTCATCACCTACTGCAGTAACGTCGCCCATCTCTTTAATAAGCTTTTTAAGTGTATGGAACACTTCTGCGCACCATCTGAGACCTTCCTTGAAAGAAGGAGCGCCTACAGGCATTACCATGAATTCCTGTGTATCAACAGCGCTGTCAGCGTGTGCGCCGCCGTTAAGAATATTCATCATCGGAACGGGGAGCTTAGTACCCTGTACACCGCCGAGGAATCTATAGAGCGGAATTTCATAGCTGTTAGCAGCAGCTCTTGCAGCAGCAATAGAAACTGCGAGAATAGCATTTGCGCCAAGTTTGGATTTATCCTTTGTACCATCTGCAGCGAGCATAGCAGCATCTACTGCATATGTATCGGCAGCGTCCATACCAACGAGTACATCGTTAATTGTGGTATTGATATTCTCAACAGCCTTCTGAACACCTTTTCCGAGATATCTTGCTTCGCCGTCACGAAGTTCAAGAGCTTCAAATTCACCTGTAGAAGCACCGCTGGGAGCTGTACCTCTGCCGACTGTACCGTCAACGAGATAAACCTCAGCCTCAACTGTCGGATTTCCTCTGGAGTCGAGAATTTCTCTGCCGATTACCTTTTCAATTTCTGTAAATTTTGCCATTGGTATCTTCTCCTTTATAAGAAAATATGTTTACCGCCTTACCTGACCGATAAAGCTACACGACGATTAAACAATCCCATATCATGGAATACGAAAAATACATCATAGTAAATATAACATAATTTTCAATAAATTTCAATACAAATTAAGTTAATTTTTCCTAAATTAATAAAAATTTGAAATTCACTTATTTCCTGATGTTTTAAGGAGCCGGGATCATGCTCTTTTCTTCGGACACCTTTAGTTTTATAGTGATCGTCATTAACAAAACCTATTGTAAGCCTGAATAAAATAGTTCCCCTCTTTATGTAGATTCTGCTTTTTACCTGAATCCGTGAATCTGTTCAGGCGACATGCGTGCTGCGCACGCATACCGCCGTTCCTTAATTTCTCTCCCGTCCCTCTGGGAAGGGGACGGGAGGATGGGCAAAAAACTGCACCTTTTAGGTGAACATCTGAATTAGTAATAATGTTTAAAATAACGCATTACATTTCTTCAACAAGTTCATCACGGTTTTTGCAGACAGAATGTCTTGGAGATGGCTCACAGCCCTGTGCAATTCCGCTTACCGGCAGCAATGCCATAAGTTCGTAGGGTGCTGTTTCCGGGAAAATCTCCTTAACTTTATTAACATCAAAATGTCCGATCCATGTTGAACCGTAACCAAGATCATGTATTTCAAGCATCATATGAGCGGTCACGATTGCTGCATCCGTAATTCCGAAATTTTTTTCGTCAAACGGTCTTACCCATGCTTTTTCAGGATCGGCACCAATCATTAATATTACCTTTGCAGGAGCAATAAATTTCATTTTTGTGCAGGAAAGCAGTTTTTCCCTTGCCTGTTCACTTTTAATCACCCAGATCTTTACTGGCTGAAAATTCACTGCCGTAGGCGCACAGATGCCAGCCTCAATAATTTTCTCCAGATCCTCATCCGG
Source organism: uncultured Ruminococcus sp. (assembly GCA_902783065.1). Taxonomy (GTDB): domain Bacteria; phylum Bacillota; class Clostridia; order Oscillospirales; family Acutalibacteraceae; genus UBA1213. The sequence continues at coordinate 226 of CACZPV010000249.1, read as the reverse complement.
GATATCTCTGCCGTCAAACTCACGCACCGAATACCGTTCTTTTGCAAGTTCCAAAAAGTTTTTCATCATTCTGAACCTCCTTCCTTAATACTATCATTAGTCGATTGTAAAAGCCTGAAATTCCTTTATCCATACGGTTTTTGATATCATGTATTTTACAATTCTTCTCCGCTGTAATCCGTAATTTTCATAGCTTTTGCGTTGAAAAAACTACTTTTTGACTTTC
>CACZPV010000248.1 GCA_902783065.1 uncultured Ruminococcus sp. | reverse complement strand
TTAGCAGCTTCCTTTATCTGTTCGAATACGGGTGACGTACTATTGGAAGTATCCAATAATAACACAAAATCTGTACCGGTTATTCCGGAATGCCGGGGTGTGTCTGAAGTCTGATCGGGAAGATTAATCGAGTAAGTGATATCAACGCTGTCACTTGGAGCCGACAGTTTGTTTTTGGAAACCTGTTCTGATATACTGACGTCCATACTTCCGCCGATATTATTTTTTTTAATGATAGGGGAGGCAGGGGAGTCATTTGCAGCAAGACGCAGAGAATTATTTTCTGCTATAGTTCCGTTAAATTCACCCTCAGCAAAATCCTCGTCAGTCGTATAAATCTTTGACAGTGACGGAGATACAGTAACAACAACGTCGTCCTCTGCACTCATTCCAAGATATTCACCGGTCAGGTGCAGGGTATATCTGCCTTCTTCAGAGAAAACTGCGGTTGCATCTGCTGAACCGGCATTACGGATTTCTGCCTTTTCGGAATTGCATGACCAGCTGAAATTCGCCTGATCATAATTTGAAATTCCGTGGAGTAATGCACTTTCGCCCTTATAGACTGTTATATCCTGACCTGCGTTAACGGTCAGAGGATCCATGGCAAATGTTTCTGCCCGTTCGCTTTGATTTACAGTAAGTTCTGTGCCGCTGAAATAGATATTATCAGCATATACGCTGCCGTTAACAGTCAGATGTTTGACATCAAAATAAACATTTCCGGATGGGGCATAGACGATACCGTTAAGCATGACTTCTGTGCCGCTGATGATAATATCTCCGTTTTCAGAATAGTAACAGCAGTAATTTCTGAACTTTCCGTCATCATTTATATTCATTTTCAGGTTTTTTTCGGCAGTAATATAGCCGCTGCCGTTAAATGATACTCCATCCAGAAATACATTATCCTTGATATACAGATTGTCTGAAATATTAATATCGCAGTCTTCCTCAGTTTCTGTTTTTTCATAAGTTTTTCCATAACTGATTCCGTCAATATTGTTTTTCATTTCTTCTATATTATATTGCCTGTTATCGGAGGTTTCGGTAGCCTTAATGTATTCTGTATCGGCTTTTTTAGTGTTGTAAAAACCATTGATTTGAATTTTGCGATTTTTTGTTTTTCCGTGAAAAGCATTCTGATTTACAGAGATCTTATCAGCAAAAATATTGCCGTTGATCTCAGCACGGTTTTCTGTAAAGACAATTTCTCCTTTGGCAGCCAGTACACAGTTTGTCAGAGTTCCCTTTTCAGGTTCGGCAGCATAGCTGACAAGCGGAACAGCGGAACCTGCCATAATAGCAGCTGATAAAGTTACGGCTGTCAGTTTCCTGATGCTTCTTTTCAGATCATTCATTTTTATCTCCCTCTTTTCTTCTCTTAATAATATGTATTACAATATAAGCTCCGGAAATTACTGTTATCACAAATAGAATGATTGTTACATAAACGCTTTGTCCGGTAAAAAACGTTTTTCCGTCTGTAATTGTTGCTTCTCCATATACAACTTTTTCAGCAGTACTGTTTCCGCTTTGCTTTACCTGTGAAGGTGTATGACTGTTATCAGAAACATCAGACACAGCGGCAACTGCTGTTGTTGATTCTTCGGATGATATTTTGGAATTTTCTTCCTGACCGGCTTCTGAGACTGTTCCGGATTCCTCATTTGACGTTTCCTCGGATAGTTCTTCTGATGGTTCCGCAGATGTTTCTGTAGGATCTATAGAAGATGATTCTACGGACGGTTCCACAGAAGGCTCTATAGACGGTTCAATTGACGGTTCTACAGATGGTTCCACAGACGGCTCAACCGACGGTTCAATTGATGGTTCCACAGAAGGCTCAACAGACGGCTCAATTGACGGTTCCACAGAGGGTTCGGCATATGGTTTATTTTTGACACCATAGTAAATTCCGTAATTTCTGTCCTGTTGTTTGTCAAGTTTTTCGGTTTCCCAGATATATGCCACGGCACTATCTTTCAAGGGTTCATCCGGGGAGGATTCTATTTCATACTTATGGTTATACAGTCTGTCCCAGTTAGCGAAAAGAAGTGTATCAGGAATTGTATCAGTTTTGCCGTATACTGTAATATCTCCGCTTCCTGCCTGCCATAGTTCGGGAATGTTTTCTCTGTAATCAGTTTCCTTTAATACAGAATCTTTACCTGCGCTGATAACAGAGAGGTCATCATCGTCCTCCTGAATATCCATCATAACTCTGACTCCTGCCTCTACAGGTTCATCGCATATGTTTTTAATATTATAGTGAATATATAACATATCGTAATGGCCTGTTTTCATTCCATCGGCAAATCCAAGTGTTTGTGTTACTTCAATTTTGTTATCAAATTTCTGTACAGCTTTAATGGTATTATTTTCCGAATAGATACGGCTGTCACTGCCTTCACCGAACCGATAAGTACGATTATTCAAAAATATGGTTGTGTAAGATGAATAAAAATTATCGTACATAACATTTTTGTTATCATCGTGGTCGGTATCAAGATTACCGTTTTTGCAGGATAGCCTGAATCGGTACCTGTTGTTTTCGCCAGTTCCGACACACAAGGAAAGATAGTCGTTGCCGGCAGTGATTTCTGTCTGGCAGTCAGCCGCAAGTCCTGTCAGG
>CACZPV010000247.1 GCA_902783065.1 uncultured Ruminococcus sp. | reverse complement strand
TTTTTTAGCAATAACGGGGGAGTCCGTATGAATTATGATTTTTTTACAGTTAATTTTTTTCCGATTGTCGGTGGTCTTTTTCTGCTTGTTTTTATCTGGAGGAATTCAGATCTTGAAAAAAGTTTGCGTTTGTTATTTTATTTCCTGATAGCAGTCAGCAGTATTGAACTTGTAACATTTAATCTGGAGTATTTTCTTCCGTCAACGGACTGCAGCAGTGTATGGATGGTTACAGTCACTTGTATCGGCTATATTCTGAGACCATTTATGCTTTATCTGTTTATCCTTATTGTCATCAGAAACGAAAAGAGAAATGCTGTAAGACAGTTTCTTTTTATTCCGTTTATAGTTAATGCGGTATTCTCCGTTTCAGGTTTCTTTACTGATATTGCCTATTTTTACGATGCAGATAAGGTTTTTCACAGAGGACCTCTCGGATGGTTTTCTCATATAGTTATGATTTTTTATCTGATCATGCTGATGATTTTGTCGGTAACGCAAAAGAAAAAGGGCAAGCGTTTCGAACGTATAGTGATCATCACGATTGCTTTTCTCCTTACATTGGGCGCCTTTATGGAATCCATTCTTTCTAATCTCGTGGTTCTCAGAGTATCAACTACAGCATCACTGCTTTTTTATTATATGTTTTTTCAGACGCAGGTATATAAGGACGAAATGGCTGAGAAAAAACTGGAACAGGCACAGAAACTGGAAAAACTATCTTATCAGGTGGTTACGGCGCTCGCAGGAACCGTAGATGCAAAGGATTCCTATACCAATGGTCATTCACAGCGTGTTGCGGATTATTCGAGAAAAATAGCTTTACGTCTTGGAAAGTCTGAGGAGTTTGCACAAAATATTTATTTCATGGGACTATTGCATGATATCGGAAAAATAGGCATTCCCGACAGTATAATTAATAAACCTGGAAAATTAACTGCGCAGGAATATGCTGTAATAAAGTCACATCCTGTAATCGGCAGTGAAGTGCTTAAAAAGATTACCGAAATGCCGAACCTTTACTGCGGTGCCCGCTGGCATCATGAACATTATGACGGTAATGGCTATCCTGACGGTATAAGCGGAGATGAAATTCCGTTTGAAGCAAGAATTATTGCTGTTGCAGATGCATATGATGCAATGTCATCCAAAAGAAGTTACCGTGATGCTATGCCTCAGGCAGAAATCAGATCTGAAATTATCAGAGTAAGCGGAACACAGCTTGATCCGAAAATTGCCGATGTTCTGATAGATATGATAGATGAGGATATTGATTATTCTATGAAGGAACAATAAAAATTTTATTTTCCTATTCACATTTCGGGAATTATATAGTATAATAGTTATTGGCTGATGGTTGTCAGCTATCGTATTGTATCCCGGAAATTTCGTCTATGAAATATTTGTTATCCCGTGTTTGAGATAATTTGTTTATAAATGTTAATCAGATAAAAACGATGACGGAGAATAGTAACAAACAGCTGTTTTGTCAGAGAGCCGGCGGTAGGTGAGAGTCGGTGAAAATGGTTTTGTGAATGCACTCTATCAGTTTATACCGTGAACGTTCAGACAATTAGCGGTATGCGTAAGCCTGCGTTAAAGGTAATGAGAGCAGGGGTTATGACCCTTGCTGAAATAGGGTGGAATCACGCTGCTGCGTCCCTTGGGGGTGCAGCGTTTTTTTATTGGCTGCATTATATACGATTGATACTCATTCTCCGGCAGGCAGAAACCTTCCTGCAGCCGAATAAAGCAGCTGCAAGTTGAAAGCAGAGTAATTTAATAAAAAACGGAGGTGAATGTTATGTTTGATGAACTGAAAGCAGAACTGGATTCTATTATGGCAAGGGATCCGGCTGCAAGAAGCCGTCTGGAAGTATATTTTTTGTATTCGGGCTTTAAGGCAGTACGGGATCATAGACGAGCTAACTGGTTTTTCAGGCATAATATGAAACTTATCGCCCGGTGGATATCACAGCGTTCACGCCACAAAACAGGTATCGAGATTCATCCCGGTGCTACGATAGGCAGAGGACTGTTCATTGATCACGGTATGGGAGTTGTGATCGGAGAAACAGCGGAAATCGGCGATAACTGTACTATTTATCAGGGTGTGACACTTGGCGGTACGGGTAAGGATCAAGGTAAGCGTCATCCTACACTTGGCAATAATGTCCTTGTCGGATCAGGTGCAAAGGTGCTGGGTCCCTTCCGGGTAGGAGATAATGCCCGTATTGCGGCAGGAGCAGTGGTGCTTACAGAGGTGCCGGATAATGCTACAGCTGTTGGAGTTCCGGCAAAGGTAGTAAGGGTTAACGGTGAAAAGATAGATCAGCTGCCATGCGAAAGCCTTGACCAGATTCATTATACTGACCCTGTGGCAGAGGAATTGTCAAGCCTTGACAAGCGTCTGAATGAACTGAGCAGCGCCTTTGAGGTTTTTGAAAACGGAGCAGGAATATGATAAATTTCTCTCCTCAGCCCCTTCCCAGTGGGAAGGGGCTGAGGGATGGGCAAAAGAAGATAATCTGAAAATATTATATGAGGAGAGATATGCATGAAAATTTATAACACTATGTCAGGCAAAAAGGAAGAACTGAAAACGATTAATGAGGGAGAAGTGAAAATTTATGCCTGTGGTCCGACGGTTTACAATTATATACATATAGGTAATGCCAGACCTATATGTGTGTTTGACATTCTCAGACGATATCTTGAGTACAGAGGTTATCGGGTAACTTTTGTTCAGAATTTTACGGATATTGATGACAAAATAATTAAAAGAGCCAATGAGGAAGGCAGCGACTATAAAACTGTTTCTGAGAAGTATATCGGGGAATATAAAAAAGATGCACAGGGCTTGAATGTAAGAGAAGCAACTGTTCATCCAAAGGCAACAGAAAACATTCAGCAGATGCTTGATATGATTTCTACATTAGTGGAAAAAGGCTACGCATATTCTACCGAATATGGTGATGTTTATTTTCGGACAAACCGATTTAAAGAATACGGCAAGCTATCTCATCAGCCGTTGGAGGATCTTGAAGCCGGAGCAAGAATCCAGATTGGAGATACCAAAGAGGACCCGATGGATTTTGCACTATGGAAGGGTGCAAAACCCGGAGAACCATCATGGACTTCGCCGTGGGGAGAAGGCAGACCCGGCTGGCATATTGAATGTTCCTGCATGGCAAAACGATATCTTGGCGAAACAATTGATATTCACTGCGGCGGTCAGGATCTGATTTTTCCGCATCATGAAAATGAAATTGCGCAGAGTGAGTGTTCTAATGAGAAGCCTTTTGCAAATTATTGGATGCATAACGGTTATATTAATGTGGATAATAAGAAAATGTCGAAATCTCTTGGTAATTTCTTTACCGTTCGTGATGTGGCAAATGAATACGGGTATGAGCCGATCCGCTATCTGATGGTTTCATCCCATTACCGCAGCCCGATTAATTATTCTATTGATATTATTAATCAGTGTAAGGCTTCACTTGACAGACTTTATAACTGCCGTGAAGATCTGCAGTTCCTGATGAAAAACAGCGAAGGCAGTCTTAAAGAAGGAGAAGAAGAAATAAAAACAAAACTCCTGACACATAAAGATGATTTTATCAGAGTAATGGATGATGACCTGAATACTGCGGATGCTATTACTGCTCTTTTTGAGCTTGCAAGGGATATTAATT
>CACZPV010000246.1 GCA_902783065.1 uncultured Ruminococcus sp. | reverse complement strand
CTATATACAGATTATGAACAGCTTGAAAAAGAAAGAAATGCAGAAAAAGAAAAAGATGAAAAAGAACGCAAACTTCTCAGAGCAACACTTTCACTTCAGGACAAATTCGGAAAGAACGCTGTACTCAAAGGTATGAATTTCGTAGAAGGCGGAACAACCATTGAACGAAACGAACAGATAGGAGGTCATAAGGCATGAGCAGTGAAGATTCCCGCAAGGTATATGCAGATATAATAGACCTGCCATATTACAAGAACCCTAACCGAAAACATATGTCACTGTATAACAGGGCTGCTCAGTTTGCTCCTTTTGCTGCATTATCAGGATATGATGATATGGTTCAGGAAGAATCAAGACGTACTGACGCTCAATCAGAGCTATCCGACTATGAGACAGATATTCTTAACAGAAAACTCCGACTAATGAATGATGTATTGGATGATAATTATATACCGGAGATCACTGTTACCTACTTTGTCCCTGACAAGTTTAAATCAGGCGGTTCATACACAAGCATCACTGCACTTGTAAAATCAGTAGATATAACACGGCGACAGCTCATTCTTTATGGGTCACATGATACCGATAACCGTAAGATTGACCCTATAAAAATCGACCTTGACAGAATCCTAGAAATCAAGGGTGAACTGATAGATTATCTGGAAGATTAAACTATATACAAAAAGCACTATGAGAATATTCAGGAACTCATAGTGCTTTTTTCAAATTTATTTTACTTATGTAAAAGGGAGCAATATCATACAGGTCAAGGTAACTTGCTTCCGGAATGATTTGCATTACCATAAGTTTATATGTTGTATCGATCTTAATAGTAAACGACAAAAGTCTTGTCCTAATGTCATCTGTCCCATTTTATTCGCTCCTATGCTTTTAGTTTGTATCTTTATTATAGCATACTTGTAGCCTATTATAATTCATTATTCTAATATAGAATTATATTTTTTGATTAAATCAGTGTTTCACTAATGTAAGGGATACTGTCTTGAAAATTTGAAGGCTGTATCCTTGTTATATGTTATTTCCAAGATTTTACTGTTTTATTTAACCGTTATTTCTTCAAGTGTTATTCCATCCGAAAGTACATCCATGTCAATATACTTTTCACCACCGGAATAACCGTCCAACTGAGCAGTATCAATATATTGCCATATAACATAGTCACTCCATCCATCAAGCGCAGCAGTATAGAATACATTTCTTACCCATAAAGGATAACCCTCTACCTCACCGTCAAGATATACGTTGTAAATATTTTTCAGGGTGTATATCATCGGTTTTACACCGTATTCTTTTTCAAGAAGTTCAAGGAAAGTGTGCAGTTCCCGCAGGACCTTTTCTTTATCTGGAGGGCTCTTTTGTTTATCTCCGTAATACTCAAAATCGACCACAGGAATAAGATCCCCTTTTAGATCTCCAACGGCAGCAATAAAATTTTGTGCCTGAGTTTTTCCGCTGCTGTCAAAGGAAAAGAAATGGTAAGCACCTGCCGGGAGGCCACAGTCATGGGCATTTTTCCAATTTTCACGAAAACAGGCATCCTGATATGAGCTTCCTTCCGTTGCTTTGATATAAACAAAGCTCACATTTTGCTCAGAAATCTTTTTCATATCAATCTTGTCCTGATATTCGGATACATCTACTCCGATAATAGCTTCAGTAGAAACAAACATTTTGTTAATGCAAACGATTTTAGTCAATATTAGTATCACAAATATTATCATCAACCCAAATAAAAACATTCCTGAACAGAGCAAAATTTTCCGAACTCTTTTATTCATTTCCATTTTCCTCCTGTTATTTGTTTTGATAATAGTATTATATCAAAATCTTTCTTTGATATCAACACCAACCGTATGTGTCAAGTGTGCCACTCGCCGTGCCGTCGGAGCCGAAACACACTTTCCTAGGGGAAACCCTTTGTTTAAAAACAAAGGTTATCCCCCAAACCCCTTCCCTAAAAAACTGAACTTAATTTTTTATTAATTCAACCTATACTGAACCGAGAAAGCAGACGTCTGATGAATTTGTTTCAGTTTAAGTAGTTGCGGGTATTAAATTGACTGCGGTGGCACGCCGCCGGCAGCATGACACCAGACGGAGCCTAAATGTGAAATGATTGTGTTCAACACAGATCCTATGCACCGCTTCCAACTATGATTTTACACTTATCCCACCATAAGCATGACACCGGAAAACCAATTAAAGTTAAATATTTCCTTATATCAAGTTAAATATTTTTCTGATCTATTGAAATTCACCTTTGTTTATGCTATGATAATAATGTCATCAGTTTGAAGATGAGCTTCGTGCTTGTCTATAACTGTATTAACAATTATTTACGGCTGATACAAAAGGTTCGTCCTGTGCAGAAGGTGTAAACATCATATCCTGACGACTGAATTTTATAGTCAGTTTTGTATTGATGCACCTTTTAGGGTGCTTTTTCTTTTGTATTCACAATTATAATTTTTTAAAAGGAGTAATGACAAATGGAAAATCATGTTTCTATCATCAGTATCATCGTTGAAAATCCTGATTCGACAGATAAGCTTAATGATCTGCTGCACGAATACAGCGGCTATATCATTGGCAGAATGGGACTTCCGTACAGAGAAAAGAAAATCAATATCATCAGTATAGCACTTGATGCTCCCACAGATGTGATAAACACGCTGGCAGGTAAAATAGGTATGCTGGATGGTATCAGTTCCAAAGCTGTCTGTTCAAATGTATAAGCAATGAAAACACTGATTGACAAACTTGAAAAAAATCGCGTACTGACCAAAGATGAGTATTCTCTTCTGATCAGAAAGTTTGATGATGATTTATCTCAGTATCTTTTTGAAAAAGCACGCAGAATCAGACATGAAATTTACGGAAAAGATATCTACATCAGAGGTCTTATCGAATTTACAAATTATTGTAAAAATGACTGCCTGTACTGCGGAATACGACGCAGCAATAAAAATGCCGAAAGATACCGCCTTACCGAAGATGATATTCTGCTTTGCTGCAGCGAAGGTTATGAACTGGGTTTTCGTACCTTTGTACTT
>CACZPV010000245.1 GCA_902783065.1 uncultured Ruminococcus sp. | reverse complement strand
AGGGGGATGGGCAGAAAAGCTGCACCTTACGGGTGAGCACCCAAATTAGCGAAAATGTATAAAATAACACATCACTACTGTATATTGAATATAAGTTACAATTGGGTTTCACGGATTCAGGTAAATAAGGTTAAATTCTGACAACACCGAATGCGGACAGTGTGTAGAATACAAAAATGATTAACAGAATGACGGGAGCAATAAATTTAACCATTATTTCATATATTTTTCTTCTCCCGAATTTTTCTCCGTTTTTAGTTACTTCATCAGTAACATATTTTGTTCCGACAACCCATCCGATCAGAATACAGGTGATGCAGGCAAGAATCGGCATCATCACACTATTGCTGATAAAATCAAAGAAGGTAAGAAAATCCATTCCGATGATCTTGACGTCTGCCCACAATCCGTTTCCAAGTGAGGATGGAATACCCATTAATAAAGTGAAAATAAGAACACCGATACAAGCAGTCAATCTTTTCATTTTGAACCTGTCGATCAGCATTGAAACAATAGCTTCCATCAGGGAAACAGAACTTGTCAGTGCTGCGAAAAATACCAGAATAAAGAACACAAGACCGATCAGGCTGCCCATTGGCATCTGGGCAAATATTTTCGGGAGTGAAATGAACATCAGTCCTGCACCGCCGGATTTCAACCCTTCTTCTCCGCTGAACATATACACAATTGGTATAATCATAAATCCCGCCATTGTAGCAATAATGGAGTCAAACAATTCGATTTGATTTGTGGATTTGACAATACTTACATCATCTTTCATATATGACCCGTAGGTGATCATGATTCCCATTGCAAGGCTCATTGAATAAAAAATCTGTCCCATTGCGGCGCAGACGGTTGTCAGTGAGAATTTGCTGAAATCAGGAAGAAGATAATACTTGATGCCCTCTCCGGCACCGGGAAGGGTGGCGACATACACGGAAAGTACCATTGAAAGAATGATCAGCATTGGCATAAGAATTTTGCTTGCGCGTTCGATTCCCTTTTGTACACCAAAAATAACGATGACAGAAGAAAGAATGAAAAACACAGCGAAAAAAATCAGAGGGGTAAGCGGCTCTGAAATAAAAGCTGTAAAGTAGGAATCTCCGGCTGCGTTCTGAACAATTTCTGTGTTGAACAATGATATTCCGTAATCAACGGCATATTTAGTGACCCAACCGCCTATTACCGAGTAATAGGGCATAATTATAACGGGAATTGCAAAAGCAAGCCAGCCAAGCCATCCAAAACGTTTGTCTGCTTTTTTATAGGCATCAATCGGACTGAGTTTTGTTTTTCTGCCTATAGCTATTTCTGTTGTCATAATTGCAAAACCGAAGGTGACTGCAATAATAATGTACACCAGTATGAATATTCCGCCGCCGTATTGTGCGGCAAGATAAGGAAACCGCCACAAATTACCAAGTCCTACTGCACTGGAAGCAGCTGCCATTACAAATCCCAGACGCCCCGAAAACGTACTTCTTTTTGCCGACGGAGCTGCGGCTTTTAAATTTTGCTCACTCATAATAATCTCCAATTCATTTTGAAATAATGCAAACAGATAAAGTTACATTTTTCGTTTTAAACAAAATCAAAGTTCATTATACATCATTATATATTGCTTGTAAATAATAATATTCAACAAATAAATCGTTCTTTTTTTTACATCATAATTTTTTAATGTAAACTGATGGAAAAAACATCCGGATTTCATGGTATTCAGAATTTTAATAACTGTCCCTATCAATAGCAAAAAATTCTGCCGTTCCCCCTTTGGAGGAATGGCAGAGCCGTAAATTAAAATTCTGTTTTGATACTTCTGTCAAACATTTCGGAGAGTGCTTCCTGTGCTGTTATTTTTCCGGATATAACATCCTGAACCCCCCGGCAGATCGGAAGATCTACATTATACTTTTCTCCGAGCAGAAGCAGAGCTTTAGTTGTATCAACGCCCTCGGCAAGCAGGTCGTATTTTTCTCCCTGAACGAATTTTTCACCAAACATGCGGTTATGACTGTATTTTGAGAAAAGCGTTGCTTCATAGTCACCTAAATGGCATAGACCGTATGCGGAAAGCTCATTTCCGCCCATGGCTTTTATCAGACGTGCAATTTCCCTGGTTCCTCTTGACATGAGAGCGCCTTTCAGTGATGAAACATTCATGCCGTCCAGCATACCGGCAGCAATACCTATCGTATTTTTGGCAGCAGCTCCTATTTCACTGCCGATAAGATCCTGTCCTACATAGAAGCGTATCAGATCACTGGAAAATTCATCAATCAGGAAATATTTCAATTCTTCGTGGCGTGAATCGATTACCATGCAATTCGGGATTCCCTGACTGAAGCTTTGTGGATGTCCGGGTCCTACCCATACGGCAACCTGAGTTTCATCTGTAACATATTCTTCCACGATCTGTGTCAGGCGGCATCCGGTATTCAACTCAATTCCTTTCATGCAAAGGACTATTTTTTTCCCTTTCAGATCATATTGCTTCAATCGCTGCATAAAGGAACGAAGTGCCTGAGAGCTGATCGAAATAATCATTACATCTGCGCTTATTACAGCGCTTTCAAGATCATCTGTAAAATCAATTGATTCTCTGAATGACAGCATATTGTTTTTACGGGTTGTTTTCAGTTCAATGTACTGAGGAGCATCCGACAGTCCCCAGATTGTAACCTTGTGACCAATTTTATCGAGATACCAGCCGATAAACGATCCCCATCTTCCACAGCCTAAAAGTGTAATATTCAAACTAAATTCCTCCTTTATTTGTTTTAGCTTATAGCTGATTGTAAAAGTCAAAAATCACTCTTATAATATCATATTATCTTTAAAAAATCTATATGCAACATATGCAATATGTCATCTTTGAACAAATAATCTCAGCCCGGCAAATGATTGCTTCAATAGGATTTTTCATCAAGCTCCGTTTTTTTTGTAAATATGTAATTTTCAAGCTTTCCGGCGATAATCCCGGTGATAGTACCGAAAACAGCACCGAAAATAACATCGGTCGGAAAATGAATGTAAAGATACAACCGTGAAAATGCCATAATGAAAGCAAACAGATACATAATGATTCCAAGCTTTTTATTATACATGAAGCACACAGTCGCTGTGCTGAATGCAAAAAAGGTGTGTCCCGAGGGAAATGAGGGGTCAATCTCAGGACTTACCATCAATTGAACAGTCGTGTTAAGGTCATATGGACGTATACGATTCACTATAGGCTTTATTATAAGATTGCAGTTGATAAGACTGAGGATCATTGTAAAGGCGAGTTTGATGCCCAGACGCCGGTATTTCTTAGTGATCAGCGTAATAATTGTCATAATGATCCATGCAATACCAACTGCTCCCAGCATGGATATGACAGGCATGATGATATCCAGAACCGGATTTTTGATATTATTCTGTATATAATTCAGAACATGAAATTCCCATTCCATTGTATGTTCTCTCCTTTATCGTAATATCAGCTGACAACAGGGTTGCTGTATAAGACTGTATTAATTGAATTATACCACAAATACAAACATAAAATATACATTTAATTTCCTGAAATGCGCTTTTTTGTAACTATATTATAATATTATATATTAAATTCTGATCTTATATATGAAAAATTTAATTTAACTGTT
>CACZPV010000244.1 GCA_902783065.1 uncultured Ruminococcus sp. | reverse complement strand
CTATTCCGCTTGTTTCACAGTTTCAGGTATTACTAAATCTGAACGGCAGAAATTTTATGTCAGCTGCCCAGAATCTTTCCTAATGTTCGTGCAGATAAATTATTTGTGGTTATTTTCGTCAATATATCTGCAAAGTGCGCTGAAGGTTTCGGCACTGATATCATGTTCAATCTTACAGGCATCTTTTTTTGCTGTTTCTTCATCAACACCGATACTAATAAAAAATGCGGTAAGTGTTTTGTGCCTGTTGAGAATTTTTTCAGCAATAGCCATACCACTTTCTGTAATAAAAATATAATTGTCTTTATCCATAAAGATATAACCTTTTTCTTTAAGGCGTTTTGTTGTATAGGTAACACTGGGTTTAGTTACTCCGAGATGCTGAGCAACATCGATAGAACGCACATATCCGTTTTTTTGTTTCAGCATAAGCATTGCTTCAAGATAGTCTTCCGTAGTTTTTTCTGATTTTGAATCCGGTTTCATAGTATAATAACCTCCGCAATATTATATAAATAGATTACCATATTACGGATAAAAAATCAAGATGTTTTTAATATTTAGACATAGCGTTGTGTGTGTACGTTTGCCGGGAAAAATTCTATTGACAGAACGGTTTATCGGTATTAAAATGAAAAACGGTGATGTATCATGAATCAAATAAAAATTCCTCCAAAATATAAGGGAATCTTTTACATTGTACTGTCGGCATTCTGTTTTGCATTTATGAACCTATTTGTCAGATTGTCCGGGGATATTCCTTCTATGCAGAAATGTTTTTTCAGAAATTTTGTAGCAGTATTTTTTGCATTAGGGGTGCTTCTGAAAAATAAACAGGGGCTTAAATGGAAAAAAGGTAATCTGAAATGGCTGCTTTTACGTTCCGGGATCGGAACTCTGGGTATCATAGGTAACTTTTATGCTATTGATCATATTGCGCTCGCAGATGCATCAATTCTTAACAAAATGTCACCATTTTTTGTTATACTGTTTTCCTTTTTTATTCTGAAGGAGAAGCTGACATTTTTTCAAGGTACAGCTGTATTCCTGGCATTTATAGGAAGTTTATTTATCATTAAACCATCATTTCAGAATATTGCTCTGATACCTTCAGCAGCGGGATTGTTAGGCGGGATGGCGGCAGGATTTGCATATACGATGGTAAGGATTCTCGGGCAGAAGGGTGAGAACGGCTCTTTAATTGTTTTTTTCTTTTCAGCCTTTTCTTGTATTGTAACACTTCCGAATCTTATTCTTAATTTTCATCCTATGGAATGGTGGCAAATATTGATGCTGCTTGGTGCAGGGCTTTCGGCAACCGGTGGCCAGTTTTCAATTACAGCTGCATATTACCATGCACCTGCAAGAGAAATTTCAGTATACGATTATTCTCAGATCATTTTTGCAACACTGCTTGGTCTTATTTTTCTTGGAGAATTGCCGGATATTTATAGCTTTATCGGTTATGCGATTATTATTACTATGGCAGTACTTATGTTCTTATATAATAATAATCGATGGCTATTTAAAAACAATCAGCTTAAATGTAATAATAAAAAAAGAGGTAAAAAATAAGCAGTTAATTATATGAATAATATTAATACTAATACCTGATAAATATAGACAGCCTTCGCGGTATATTTTACTCAATACTTCGATATAGTCATTTCATTGCGTCATCCATGCGACGTACTTAGTTTCGTCTCTCGAAAAATTTGATCGCAAATCCAAGCATGCTCTATATCAGGAATTAGTATAATTCCTTTGCCGGCCATGACAGACGGCAAAGGAATTTTTTCACTATTATTGAGGTATAGATGATTCATCTGAGCTTTCATCAACTCGTTCATTATCGTCGTCATCACTTACAGCATTTGAAATACCGTCCCTGATACCTTCGGCAGCATTTTCAGCTCCGTTTTTAAGATCTTCTCCGGCACTCTGAAGACCCTCAGCAGCATTATCTGCAATACTTTCTGTTCCGCTTACAGCATCTTCTACAATTTCAGAAACAGCATTTTCCTGATTGCTGCCGTCTCCTATGATTCCGTTCTCATCTGTAACTGTACCGTTTTCAGCTTCATCCTGTCTTGAAGCTGTATCGGGATTGTTGTCCGAAATTTCAGAAACTTCTGATACCGGTGAAGATGATGTGACAGCACTGTTCTGCTGAGAATTTTCAGGCTGTTCATTAGTGTTTGTTTTGCAGGCGGCAAGGCATAAGCAAGCTGCCATAATTGAGATCAGTACAATACCTGTTTTTTTCATATTTCTACTCCTTGAATGTAATTTCATAGCCGATTGTAAAAGGAATATTCGTGCAAAACAGATTCATGGTGATTATAACGGTTTCCTACTCACACATATATATTTTCATGCATACTCCAAAAGTGTCATGACATTCTGTTTAAAAAAATATTCAGAGATTGTATTCGGTGTTTCCGGATTTTTCCTTTTTACAATCGGCTATGTAAAGCTTCTGGTTTATTATTTGTTTATAAAATAATTTTATACATCAATAACATAATAATAAAAAGTCGATGAATCAAACAAACTCATCGACTTTTTATAAAATAAGCTATAAAGCAGCTTATCAATAGTTAGAAGATTTTTACAACAGGTTTACCGTTTTCTGCATCAATAGTAAGAACGGTGTCAGGAGAAAGAT
>CACZPV010000243.1 GCA_902783065.1 uncultured Ruminococcus sp. | reverse complement strand
GCAGCGTTGACTGCTTTTACTGGGGGAAACCCTTTGTTTAAAAACAAAGGGTTATCCCCCAGACACCTTTCCTAAAAAAACTATACTTTGAGTTTTAATAATTCAAATTTACCATAAATTAGCAATAGCAGATGACTAATGAAATCACTTTAGTCAATGCGGGGTGTGAATTGAATTGATGGCGTCGGTACGTTTAAAAGCAATGGCTTCGTAAAAAGTAAAGCATGCCGCAGTCTGAGGAACGCCAACCGTAGGCAGCGCAGCGGCGGTTGTAAGGGTGTTAAGGAAAAGGGTTTTCCTCTTTGAATAGCGCCCGGCAGGGCATACCATCCGAGAAAGCAGACTACTGATAAACAGGAATTAATATAAAGATTTCGCCAGCCTCGAAAAAGGCTGGCGAAACTATTAGCTTGTTTGTCGGGTATTCTTTTAATCCGACAAAATTTTAAAGTCAATGTTGATTGATTAGTCGGTTATTTGCTCCATTTCGTATACTTCAAAAATATCGCCCTCTTTAATATCACTGAACTTATCAAGGGTAATACCACATTCAAATCCCTGTGCAACTTCTTTTACGCTGTCCTTGAATCTCTGCAGTGAAGCAATATTATCATCGGCAACAATAATTCCGTCACGAACAACACGACAGCTGGCACCTCTTACGACCTTGCCGCTGAGAACATACGAACCGGATACAAGTCCGACACCGGTGATCTTGTAGGTCTGACGTACTTCCACTTTGCCAAGAAGGTTTTCTCTGAATTTCGGCGCAAGCATACCTTTCATAGCGGACTCGATTTCTTCTATACAGTCATAAATAATTCTGTACAGACGCATATCAACACCGTCACGTTTTGCATTTTCCTCTGCAACAGGATCCGGACGTACGTTAAAACCGACAATAATTGCGTTGGAGGCAGAAGCCAGCATAACGTCTGATTCTCTGATTGCACCAACGGCACTATGGATTACATTTACTCTTACTTCCTCGTTGCTGAGCTTTTCAAGTGACTGTCTTACAGCCTCAACAGAACCCTGTACATCTGCCTTGACAATGATTTTAAGCTCCTTCATTTCACCGAGTTTCATCTGGTCAAACAGGTTGTCAAGAGTAACCTTTGTGCGGGCATTGAAGCGTTCTTCTTTTTCTGCATCACGGCGCTGCTGTACAAGCTCCCTTGCCAGCCTTTCATCAGATACAGCGTTGAAGATATCGCCTCCTGTAGGAACATCGTCAAGTCCCGTGATTTCAACAGGAACAGAAGGTCCGGCTGATTTTACTTTCGCACCCTTGTCATTGGTCATTGCTCTGACACGTCCTACCGTAGTTCCGGCTACAATAATATCGCCGACATTCAGTGTACCGTTCTGAACCAGCATGGTAGCAATAGGACCTCTGCCCTTATCCAGTCTTGCTTCAATAACTGTACCTTTTGCAGCTCTGTCAGGGTTGGCTTTAAGTTCCTTCATATCCGCAACGAGCAGTACCATTTCAAGAAGATCATCAATACCCATTTTTGTATGAGCTGATACAGGGATGACCGGAATATCGCCGCCCCATTCTTCGGGAACAAGTTCATGCTCGGTAAGCTGGGATTTGACCTGTTCAATATCAGCACCCGGTTTATCCATTTTATTAACTGCAACAATTATGGATACTCCGGCAGCCTTTGCATGGTGAATCGCTTCAACTGTCTGAGGCATAATACCATCATCGCCTGCTACAACGAGTATGGCAATATCTGTTACCTGTGCGCCTCTTGCTCTCATAGTAGTAAATGCTTCATGACCGGGTGTATCAAGGAAGGTAATATCCCGACCGTTGATTTTAACTCTGTATGCACCTATATGCTGTGTAATACCACCGGCTTCTGTTGCAGTTACGTGTGCATGTCGAATGGCATCAAGCAAAGAGGTCTTACCATGGTCAACATGACCCATTACAACTACTACGGGAGCGCGTTCTACCAGATTTTCGTCATCATCTTCACTGTCGTCAATGATTTTTTCTTCAATTGTTTCAATGACTTCTTTTTCGATTTTAGCATGAAATTCCATTGCTGCCAATGATGCTGTATCGAAATCTATGACATCATTAACAGTTGCCATAACTCCAAGCATCATCAATTTCTTGATTACTTCTGCGGCAGTTGCCTTCAGGCGCAGTGCAAGCTCGCCTACAGTGATCTCATCGGGTATCTGAACTGTAATCGGTTTAGCTTTTCTGGCATTGGCAATTCTTTTCAGACGCTCTGCTTCTGTTTCCTTTCTGGAATTGCGGGGCTTACCTTTCTGCTGTGAGCGCTGATTAATTTTTTGCTTTTGTGACGTTGGCTCTTTGTGCAGCTTTTCGCTGGCGAGCCTGTCATACTTTTCATTGTATTTATCAATGTTGATATTTGATGCACGAGTATTGATAACTCTGCCTCTGTTTTCATTTACCTTTGAATTATCCTCTGTAAAGGTTTCATTTTTCTCAAGCTTTTTTCCCCCGAGAATATGAGTTTCCTGTTTTGGTCTGGCAGCAGCCGGTTGTTTGTTTTTCTTTTGTTTTTTATCATTTTTATGACGATTCTCATTCGTCTTTTGCGGTGCAGTTTCGGCGGGGGCAGCTTTAGGCTGCTCCGGTTCCGGCTGCTGATTTTTTGCAGCTGTTTCAGTTTTTTCCGGTTTAGGCTGTTTTTTCGTATCTTTCTGCTCTTTTTTAGTATTTTTTGACGTATCCTGTTTTTTCTGCGGTGCCTTTTCCTTTTTCTCCAGTTTTTTAGGTGCTTCCTGTTTTTCTTCAGCAGAATCGCTGGCACTTGCATAATATTCATTCAGGTCAGGCATATTATTTTTTTCGGTATAGTATTCAAATATTATGTTCAGTTCCTGTTCTGTAAGTACTGCTCCCGGTTTTTTATTTACATTCAGGTAGTTCTTAAGTACTTCAGAGATTTCCTTGCTTGCCACATTCAGATTTTTAGCAATTTCACTAAGTTTGTATTTTATCATCTATACATTCCTCCCGGTTTTATTCATTGCAAAGCGTTTTCATCTTTTCGGCAAAGCCTTTGTCATTTACGGAAATTATTCCTGTGGCTTTTCCGACGGCAGCGCCTAACTGCTGCATCGATATATCTGAAACGATTGTTAACGTATCTGTCTGTCCTGCCGTATTTTGTATGTTTCTCAGTGTCCTTGGGGACAGATCCGCAGCAAGCAGCAACAGTTCAGTTTTCCCTTTTTGCATTGATTCTGATGCTGCATCAAAGCCGAGCGTCAATCGTCCCGCCCGTCTTGCGATTCCCAGCAGCGACAGCAGTTTATCATTCATTTTTCTGATCACATCCGTTAATTTATTCTGAAATATTTCGTTTCTTACCGATGATCGGAAAGCAAATTTTATTTGATTCCCGCGTCAACTTCTGCGTCAAGTTCCTGCGTCAGGCGGCTGTACACTTCATCAGGTATCTGGCACGAAAACGCTCTTTCAAGTCTGCGGGCTTTTTTTGCCTTATTCAGACAATCCGGATTGTTCTTACATATATATGCTCCCCGTCCGGGTTTTTTGCCTGTCAGATCGACAGAAATTTCCCCGCCGGATTCAGCATTTTCGGGTGCTTTAACGATTCTTACAAGCTGTTTTTTTTCTTTCATTTCACCGCAGCCTGTACATTTTCTCATAGGAACTTTTTTTTGTCGCACTCGTTTTTTCCTCCTGTCAAAAAAGGGGTTCCTTATTCTGTCACGCTTTGGTTAAGGTGTTTTTGAGGAACCCTGCGCCTTTCCAAAAGGCGAATGAAACTTTCTCAATAACGGCATTTTTTATTCTGCATCTGATTCTTTTGCATCATTTTCGGATGAATCCTTTTGAGCAGTTTCTTCCGGTAAGCTTTCAGCTATCGGTTTATCATCTTCTGCGCCTGTTTCTTCCGTATGGAGATCGTCAGTATTTTCTGTCGGTTCAGAATCTTCTTCTGCCGGAGTTTCATCTGTTTCTTCATCCTCATCTTCTCCAAAAAATCCGCTTTCGGGACGAATATCGATTTTCCAGCTTGTCAGTTTTGCAGCAAGACGGACATTCTGACCCTTATTGCCGATTGCCAAAGAAAGCTGGCTGTCGGGAACAGTAGCTTTACAGATTTTTTCTCCGCTGGGATCAACCGTTACCTTCAGTACCTCAGCAGGGGAGAGTGCCTTTTTAATAAACTCTACAGGATCTTCACTATATTCGACAATATCGATTTTTTCTCCGTTAAGCTGATTAACTATATTGCCTACACGCTGTCCTTTAGGACCGATACAAGCGCCGACAGCATCTACTTCCGGATCAGTACTGAAAACTGCTATTTTAGTTCTTGAACCGGCTTCTCTGGAAACGGATTTTATTTCAACGATACCATCGAATATTTCAGGAACCTGTTCCTCAAACAGTCTTTTGACAAAATCCGGATGAGTACGGGAGATAATTGCTCTCGGACCTCTTTCGCTGGATTTTACATTAACGACATACACTTTGATCATATCGCCTACATTAAGGACCTCTCCGGCAACCTGATCGTTCTTTGGCAGTATTGCAATTGCCTTGCCAAGCTTAAGTGTGGCATTTCCCGTATTCGGATCAACCTGTTCTACAGTAGCAGTAACAATATCCTGAAGCTTGCTTTGATATTCAGAAAGAGCCTGTTCTTTTTCACCATCTCTGATACCCTGTCGTATCATATTTCTTGCTGTCATGACAGCAATTCGTCCGAAATTTTTCGGATTAAGACGGACGCCCACTCTATCACCGACAGCAGCAGTCGGATCGATCTTTCGTGCTGCAGACAGTGAGATTTCTCTGTTTATATCAGTAATTTCTTCTACAACAGTTTTATGGAGAGTTGCCTCGAGTTGTCCTTTTGTTTTATTATATTGCACTGTTACATCGTCGTTTCCGCCGTATGAATTTTTGCAGGCAGTCACAATAGCCTTGCTGATCTGTTCCAGCATAAAATCTGCGGGGATTCCTTTTTCTTTTTCAATCAGCATCAGTGCTTCAAACAGATTTTCTTCCGGTTCTTTGTTCTTTTTCATTTGATTGACCTCCGTTATTAAGCTTATTAATATCACCGGACAGTTCTATAAATGCTGCCCGATGCAGCTTATTGATTTCCTGACAGATTATGTATTCGGACTTTTCGCTGCCTGTTTTTTTACAGTTCAGCCGCTGTATCTGAATGTGTGTAAAGCCGAAGCGTTGATGCAGCAGAAACAGTGCTGTATCAACCGATAAACTGTCGATATGACTTGTGGTGTGATTACAGGGGGAAATATCAGTCAGATATTAAAATCGTCCAGTTTAATATATACAGTATCTTTTTTCTTTATGACGATTTCTGTACCGTTTTCCGTTATCATTTCCACATTTTCCTTATCATGAGAGAGAAGTGTACCTTTAAGTTCTTTTTCGCCGTTTTCCAGTGGACGGTGAAGTTTTACCATGATCGGAGCCCCCAGAAATTTATCAAAATGTTCATCACGTATCAGTTCTCTTTCTATTCCCGGAGAGGATACCTCCAGACAGTAGCTTCCTTCGATCGGATCCAGCCGGTCAAGAGGTTCATCAATTGCTCTTGTCACGTTTTCGCAGTCCTCAATAGTTACGCCTTCTTCTTTATCAATGAAGATTCTCAGATACCATACGGCACCTTCCTTAACATAGCGTACATCCCATAGAGAAAGACCGAGCCGGTTTATTATAGGTTCCGCAAGTGCTTTTACCTCGGCAACGGTATTGCCGCCTTTCTTTTTTGCCATAAGATGCCTCCCGTAGATGTATTAATCAGCCTGTTGAAAATGATTATTATTTTCCGGACGGCAGACAATATTGGAGCTGCCGATATTTTCAATAAGCTTTAGTTAGTTCGGTAAAAAGCGTACCGATCTGTCCTTGTAATGATAAAAGAGTGGGTCGCCCCACTCTTTCATTAACCTCCGATATCACTTTCCTTATTATTCTAACATACCTTAATCCAATTTGCAAGAGTTTTTTTGTGTGAGAATT
>CACZPV010000242.1 GCA_902783065.1 uncultured Ruminococcus sp. | reverse complement strand
TAATAATGTTGAAACTGTGTTTAGCAGTGGGAATTGAATTGACAGCGGCGGCACGCCGCCAGACGACTGATATAATTGTTTTAGTCTAAATGGCTGTGGGTATTGGTAAGGATTCGGATAATAGTTTAAAATGTGAATAATGCAGAAAAGCGAATTGATATGTGATGTTAATTTTGTTGATATTGACCAAAAAGAAAAAACAGTGTTTTTGACTGCACTAATATGTAGACAAAAATACAAAAATCTGTTATTATAATAAATTGAACAAATATGGTTGTTAAGGAAATACTGATTGATTCAGAAATACAATTTACCACAAAATCGTGATGGGGCTGGTATGGTGTTCCTACGGCGGCTGATAAATAAATCGGTGTTTCCTTAAAGATTGTGTGATTCAGCTTTAATACAGCAGATCGGATTTAACCCGGTTAAGTTGGAATACTGTTAAAATAATTGTTTCACATACAAAAAGATTTCAGGGGGTATTTCGTTGAAATATACCGTAAAAGAAGTATTGCA
The DNA here is from genome assembly GCA_902783065.1 of uncultured Ruminococcus sp. GTDB lineage: Bacteria > Bacillota > Clostridia > Oscillospirales > Acutalibacteraceae > UBA1213. Next base: position 7,794 of record CACZPV010000242.1, on the reverse strand, counting down.
GTTTGTAGAAGGAAATGATGTAAAATTCGTTCGCCTTGTCTTTTTCGATATTTTTGGATTTAAGAAAAATATCTCTATTATGGCAAGTGAATTGAAAGCTGCTTTTGAAAAGGGTGTGCCTGTTTCGGCAAGAAATATCAGCGGATTGCAGTCGGAAGTCGACAATGAACTGCTGCTTTTCCCTGACCCGAATACACTGAAAATTCTGGCATGGCGTCCTCAGCAGGGCGCTGTGGTGAGATTACTCTGCGATATCAGAACGCAGGAGGGAAAACGGTTTTCGGGAGATGTCAGAACGGTTCTTAAAAAAGCTGTTATGCATGCGGATAATATGGGCTTTTCATGCTATGCAGGTCTGGAATGTGAATTTTATCTTTTCAAGCTTGATGATGACGGGAATCCTACAAGAATACCGCAGGATAAAGCCGGTTATCTTGATGTGGCTCCCCTCGATAAGGGCGAAAACGTCCGAAGGCAGATTTGCCTGACATTGGAAGATATGGATATTGTTCCGCTTTCCTCTCATCATGAAAGCGGACCGGGTCAGAATGAAATTGATTTCAAGCATAGTGATCTGCTGAGTGCGGCGGATGACTACTATACATTTAAATCAGTGGTAAAAACAGCAGCGGCTTCCAGCGGTCTTCACGCTTCTTTTATGCCGAAGCCATTGCCTGAATACAGCGGAAGCGGGATGCATATTAATTTGCTTCTGAAAAAATATAAAGAAAATATTTTTACTGATTACGGCAGTGGTATGAGCGATACAGCCAAAAGCTTCATTGCCGGAGTACTCAGAAGAACTGCAGAAATGACTTTGTTTTTAAATCCGCTGTCTAATTCTTATTCAAGATTCGGTTCAAGAGAAGTGCCAGGCAGGTCAGATTGGTCATACCACGATCCCGAAAGCCTTATTAAAATGATGTCTGTAAAAACTGAAAGAGCCAGATTGGTATTCCGTTCTCCTGACCCGTCATGTAATTTGTACCTTGGACTTGCGATGCTCCTGTATGCAGGATTGGAGGGAATTGAGGAAGGATTGAAACTCGATGAGTCCTTGACTGGAAATAATCAACAAGCAGATAATCTGCCTTCTTCTTTATCACAGGCATTGGAAACAGCCCGAAACAGCAGTTTTATAAAAAAGTATATTCCGTCCAAAATTATGACGGATTTTATTAATATTAAAAACGAAGAAATTATCCGCTCACTTCAAAGTGTCGAATATAGAAAACAGCTTGATGACAGATTGTTTGAAATGGTCTGATGACTGGGCGGCGTGCCACCAGCGTGACGCCAGCGTGACGCTGGACCCTTACTAATACCCGTAGCCATTTAGACTAAAACAATTATTTCAGTCATCTGCTATTATTGATACATGATAAAATTAGATTAATAGAATTAAAGTTTCAGTTTTTTTAGGAAAGGGGTCTGGGGGAGAACCCTTTGTTTTTAAACAAAGGGTTTCCCCCAGGGAAAAGTGTTCCGTTCAGGGGAAAAGCGTTCCGTTCAGGCGGTTTGCCGGGACTAAAATGAAAAAACACTTGAATAATGATGCAAAATTTAGTACAATAAAGGGAAGGGTGTTCGGAATTGGACAGTGTACTCATTGTGTCCTCTAAGGAGCAGGCAGTTTCTTCTTTTGCGGCTTTGCTCAGATCCGAACGATGCAAGAGTGTCGGTTCCGTGAAAAGCGGAGCAGAAGCCAGACGGATTTGTTCAGAAAGATCATTTTCACTGATTATCATTAATACGCCGCTTTCTGACGAATTTGGTGATCAGCTGGCGGCTGATCTGCTGCATAATACAGATGCAGGTGTGATGCTTGTTGTGAAAACGGAACTGGAAGCGATGGCGGAAGGCAAAACACTGCCGTATGGTGCTTTTGTTGTCGCTAAGCCGTTGAATAAAATGATTTTCTATAAAGCACTCCGCTTTATGGAAGCAGCACAAAACCGTATGAACGGTGTGCGTAAGGAAAATATTAAATTACAGAAAAAAATTGAAGATATAAGAATTATCAATCGTGCAAAGTATATATTGATGGAGTATCTTTCTATGTCAGAACCACAGGCACATAAATATCTTGAAAAACAGGCAATGGATCTTCGGCTGACAAAACTGGAGGTTGCCAAGAATCTGTTGAGTACTTATGATGGCTGAGAAAATCAATCATTAATAATACCGGATTGTAATTCGGAATTTTAAGCTGCATCAGGGATTGAAATTATTTTAATGTTTTCTTTTTGCTGTCTGCGCCGGGCAGCAAAATGGAAATTCCTTAAAACAGCTAATAATTTTGCAGCGTGCATGGCGCATTTTGCGTTATAAGAAAGGATTTGGTGTTGAAAAATGGAAAAAAAGGCTTATCTTGTGTTGGAAAACGGAGATGTCTATGAGGGTGTTGCCTTCGGTGCGGAAAAAGAGGCTGTTGGTGAGCTGGTATTTACTACGGCTATGACCGGTTATCTTGAAACACTGACAGATCCAAGCTATTTCGGACAGATCGTTTGCCAGACATTCCCTCTTATAGGCAATTATGGTGTTATTCCCTCTGATTATGAAAGCAAGAAGCCGGCATTGACGGCTTATATTGTAAGAGAGCTGTGTCAACAGCCGTCAAATTTCAGATGTGACGGTATGCTTGACACTTTTTTAAAGGACAGCGGTATTCCCGGTATCTATGGTATTGATACCCGATGTCTGACAAAAACTGTTCGTGAATATGGTGTAATGAACAGCGCCATCCAATATAGTGCGCCTACACAGGAGGATATCAAACGTTTGAAATCCTATAAAGTGACTGATGCTGTCAGATCAGTTACAACAGACAGCGCCGAAATATTTGAAGCAGATAACGGAGAACTGAATGTGGTTCTGATGGATTTTGGAGCAAAGAGCAACATCAGACGTGAACTTGTGAAAAGAGGATGCAATGTTACGGTGGTACCGGGAAGTACAACTGCCGAGGAAATCAAAGCAATGAATCCGGATGGTATTATGCTGTCAAATGGTCCCGGTGACCCAGAGGAAAATACGGGGATAATTTCAGAAATCCAAAAGCTTTGCGAATATAAAATTCCGACTTTCGGTATATGCCTTGGTCATCAGCTGATGGCGCTATCACAGGGTGCAAAAACCGAAAAATTGAAATATGGTCACCGAGGAGCTAATCAGCCGGCTACCGATACAAAAACAGGCAGAGTGTATATTACCAGCCAGAACCATGGCTATGCGGTGGTTGCATCCACACTGCCGGAAAATGCTTATGAAAGCTTTGTTAATGCTAATGACGGTACCTGTGAAGGTGTTACATATACCGATATGCCCGTTTTTACGGTGCAGTTCCATCCCGAGGCCTGCGGCGGACCGCTTGATACCTCGTTCTTATTTGACAGATTTATAACCATGATGAAGGAGGACAAAAAGAATGCCTAAGGATAACAGTATAAAAAGAGTATTGGTGATCGGTTCCGGCCCTATCGTCATAGGACAGGCAGCTGAATTTGACTATGCGGGGACACAGGCCTGCCGGGCACTTAAAGAAGAAGGACTGGAGGTTATTCTCGTTAACTCCAACCCTGCTACAATAATGACAGATAAGGCAATGGCGGATAAGGTTTATATTGAACCGCTTACACTTGAAACTGTTAAAAGAATTATTATTAAAGAGGAACCGGACAGTCTTCTTTCAACTCTTGGCGGACAGACCGGTCTGACGCTGTCTATGCAGCTTGCCAAGGAAGGATTCCTTAAAAAGCACGGCGTCAAGCTGCTTGGTGCTAATCCCGAAACCATTGATAAGGCAGAGGACAGGCAGATGTTTAAAGATACGATGGAATCTATAGGTCAGCCTGTAATACCATCTCTTGTTGTCAATGATGTGCAGTCAGCTGTTGATTTTGCAGCGGAAATCGGTTATCCGGTGATTATCCGTCCGGCATTTACGCTCGGAGGTACCGGCGGCGGTATCGTTAACAACGAAGAAGAACTGCGTGAGATTACAGCTAACGGTCTGGAACTTTCCCCGATTACACAGGTGCTTGTTGAAAAGTGTATCGCCGGATGGAAAGAGATTGAGTTTGAAGTAATGCGTGATAAAATGGGAAATGTTATCACTGTATGCTCTATGGAAAATTTTGACCCGGTTGGCGTACATACAGGTGACAGCATAGTTATCGCTCCAACAGTAACTCTTGCTGACAAGGAATATCAGATGCTCAGAAGTGCAGCGCTTAATATTATTTCTGCACTGGGAGTTGAGGGCGGATGTAACTGTCAGTTTGCACTTGAACCCGAAAGTTTCAACTATGCAGTAATTGAGGTTAATCCGAGAGTTTCCCGATCTTCTGCGCTTGCATCGAAAGCAACAGGTTACCCGATTGCAAAGGTTGCCGCAAAGCTGGCAATTGGTTATACTCTTAATGAAATAAAAAATGCTGTTACGGGAACAACGTATGCCTGCTTCGAGCCGGCACTGGATTACGTAGTTGTTAAGTTCCCGAAATGGCCTTTCGATAAATTTGTTTACGCAAAGCGTACTCTCGGTACCCAGATGAAGGCAACCGGCGAGGTAATGTCAATTGCGCCCACCTTTGAACAGGCAATTATGAAAGCAGTCAGAGGTGCTGAAATTAAGCATGACACGATGTCCTCTCCGAAATTTGAGGAAATGTCTGTTGATGAAATCAGGGAAAGACTTCATATTTGCGACGATGAGCGTTCTTTCTGTGTTTATGAAGCCCTCAAAAGGGGAATTACTGTAGATGAAATTCATGCTGTTACAATGATCGATGAATGGTTCCTTGAAAAACTGCTGAATCTTGTCCGCTGCGAAAAAGAACTGAAAGAGGAAGAACTGACAGAGGAACTGTACAGAAAAGCAAAACTATTAGGTTTTCTCGACAGAACCATTGAAGCATTGACGGGCAAAAAGGTTGAAAATCCGATGGTGCCTGTTTATAAAATGGTTGATACCTGTGCGGCAGAATTTAAAGCAGAAACGCCGTACTTCTATTCTACATTTGATAAGGATAACGAGGCAGAAGCGTTTATTAAAGAAAAAAATTCGCCCAGAAAAACTATTATCGTTTTCGGTTCGGGTCCTATCCGTATTGGTCAGGGTATAGAATTTGACTATGCTTCTGTACACTGTGTATGGGCACTGAAAAAGGCAGGTTTTGATGTTGTTATTGTCAATAACAACCCGGAAACTGTTTCGACAGACTTTGATACCGCCGACAGACTGTATTTTGAGCCGCTGACAAATGAGGATGTTATGGGCATCATAAAAACAGAAAAGCCATATGGTGTGGTTGTGGCTTTCGGCGGTCAGACAGCTATTAAGCTGACGAAGTTCCTGAGCGAAAGCGGGGTCAATATTCTCGGTACTTCTGCTGACAGTATAGATATGGCAGAGGACAGAGAACGTTTTGATGAGCTGCTGGAACTGCATAACGTAAAACGTCCGGAGGGCTTTACAGTTATGACTACGGAGGAAGCTCTGGATGTAGCAGAGAAAATCGGTTATCCGGTACTTATGCGTCCTTCCTATGTTCTCGGCGGACAGAATATGATCATCGCATTTAATGAGGCAGATATCAGGGAATATATGGCGATTATTCTGGCGCAGAATATCGAAAATCCGATTCTCATTGATAAGTATCTTTCGGGCACAGAGCTGGAAGTTGATGCTATCTGTGACGGTGAAGAAATTCTTATCCCCGGTATTATGCAGCACGTTGAACGTGCGGGTATTCACTCGGGCGACTCAATAGCTGTTTATCCTGCGTGGAATATCAGTGATGAGATGACGAGGAATATTATTACTACATCCAAGAACCTTGCTGTATCCCTGAAAACAAAGGGACTTGTAAATATTCAATATCTGATCTATGAAAACAAATTGTATGTTATTGAGGTAAATCCACGTTCTTCAAGAACCATTCCTTATATCAGTAAGGTGACAGGTGTGCCCATGGTTGACCTTGCAACAAGAGCAATGCTCGGAGAAAAACTTGAGGATATGGGTTATGGCACCGGACTTTATAAGAGATCACCGTATGTGGCAGTCAAAGTGCCGGTATTCTCCTTTGAAAAACTTATAAATGTTGATAACCAGCTCGGTCCGGAAATGAAATCCACAGGAGAGGTTCTCGGTATTGCCAATACACTTGAAGAAGCACTTTACAAGGGTTTGATAGCAGCAGGCTATAAAATGAAAAAACACGGCGGTGTATTTATTACCGTTCGTAATCCTGATAAGAGTGAAATCGGTGCAGTTGCCAAAAAATATGTGGAACTTGGCTTTACCCTTTATGCTACCAAAGGTACTGCCAATACGATAAGAGATTACGGTCTTGATGTCATAGAAGTTGATAAAATACACGAAAACGATAAGGAAAATACTTTGACTTTGATTGAAAGCGGAAAAATCAATTATGTTATTTCTACTTCCTCAAAGGGCAGAATCCCGACCCGTGACAGTGTAAAAATAAGAAGAAAAACAGTAGAAAGAAATATTCCATGCCTTACATCAATTGATACGGCTAATGCGTTGGCTGATTCTCTTAAGAGTAAATACAGCGAATACAGTACCGAGCTTGTTGATATCAACGATATGCGTACCGAAAAAGTAAGAATGAAATTTACAAAAATGCAGGGTACAGGTAATGACTATATTTACTTTAACTGCTTTGACCAGAAAATCAATAATCCCGAAGGTCTTGCTGTACGTTTCAGCGACAGACGTTATGGTATCGGCGGTGATGGAGTTATACTGATATGTCCGTCCGATAAGGCAGATGCGAAAATGAAAATGTACAATGCTGACGGCTCGGAAGGAAAAATGTGCGGCAATGGCATACGCTGTATTGCGAAATACCTTTGTGACCATGATATGGTAAGAGGAAAAACAATTACGGTTGAAACACTCAGCGGTATAAAAACAATCAAGGTTTACCGTCATGACGGTGAAAACGATGTTTTCAAAGTAGATATGGGTAAAGCGGAACTGGCAAGTGAACTGATTCCGGTAAAGATTGATAAACCGCAGGTGATTAATGAACAGGTTACTATTGCCGGTGAGGATTACAATATTACCTGTGTATCTATGGGTAACCCCCATGCGGTAGTGTTCTGCAATAATGTGGAAAAAATTGATCTTGAAAAAGTAGGTCCGCAGTTTGAAAACAGCCAGCTGTTTCCTGAAAGAGTTAATGCAGAATTCGTTAAGGTTATCGACAGCAATACGATCGAAATGAGAGTATGGGAAAGAGGTACCGGCGAAACATGGGCATGTGGTACCGGTGCTTGTGCAGTTGCAGTAGCGGCAGTTGAAAACGGTCTTTGCAAAAAGAATACACCGATCACCGTAAAACTCAAAGGCGGAAACCTTATTATCGAATATACGGACGAAACGGTATATCTGACAGGTGTAGCCGAAACAGTATTTGAAGGAGAAATAGAGTTATGACAACGAAATATATATTCGTTACCGGCGGTGTTGTATCAGGTCTTGGAAAAGGAATTACTGCGGCATCCCTTGGCAGACTTCTTAAGGCAAGAGGTCTGAAGGTGGCTGCACAGAAGCTTGACCCGTATATCAATGTCGATCCCGGGACAATGAGCCCGTACCAGCATGGTGAGGTTTATGTGACAGAAGACGGTGCAGAAACTGATCTGGATCTCGGACACTATGAACGCTTTATTGACGAGGATCTCAACAAATATTCGAACCTTACCACCGGCAAGGTTTACTGGAACGTGCTCAACAAGGAGCGCAGAGGTGAGTAT
>CACZPV010000241.1 GCA_902783065.1 uncultured Ruminococcus sp. | reverse complement strand
CTTCACAGCCCCTTATCCCCCAGACCCCTTTCCTAAAAAAACTGTAAACATTTATATGATCTATTCTCAAAACATTCGATCGAAACGGGAAACACCAAACATTGAATCAACAATAGCAGACGACTGATGAATTTGTTTTAGTCTGAGTAGTTGCGGGTATTAAATTGACTGCGGCGGCACGCCGGTTGGTAAGGGTCCAGCGTCACGCTGGCAGCATCACGCCGGACGCAGGGACTTTCCTTATTATAATTTATCAAGATTATAATTTATCAAGTAAACTTCACAAATTCAGGTAACAAATTAAGTTCTTTCTAAATACACTAAAATACAAAATAGTCTATTATACGACATTTTACGACAATTGACTATTGAATATCTACGTAATAGCCGATATCATAGTTATGTATATATTTTTGTCTGAATATTTATCACACTTTTTTTGTGAGCATACTCAGATGCTTTATCCGTGCCTTTTGGTGTTCGCCTGCACTAAACAGACGAACACCAAAAGGCATATAATAGAAAATATTACAATATCATGTATTCTGAATAATCTTATTCTAAAATGATTTTTTAGTTACACACCAAAGGAAGGAAAACAAAAAATATGGCTACAGTAAACTATAAGATCGGTATTGACGTTGGTTCTACAACCGTCAAGCTGGTACTGACCGATAACGACAATATTATTTTCCATAAGTATATCCGTCATTTTGCCAAACAAAGGGAAAGCATTATTTCCCTGCTTGATCAGATCAAGGATATAGTCGGGAATAAAAAATGCAGAGTGTGTATGACCGGTTCGGGAGCAAGAATTATTGCTGATAAAATCGGTGTACCTTTTACACAGGAAGTAGTTGCTAACTCTCTTGCACTGAAAAAACAATATGATAAAATAGGTACCGCTATCGAACTCGGCGGTCAGGATGCGAAAATAATATTCTTTCGCGAGGACGATGATGGTGAACCTGCTGTTTACGATATGAGAATGAATGGCAGCTGTGCAGGCGGTACGGGCGCATTTATTGATGAGGTCGCTGCAGTACTGGGTGTGGAAGACTGTAAAATGAATGAATTGGCATGTGCAGGTACCAGCGTTTATGATATATCCGGACGCTGCGGCGTTTTTGCTAAAACAGATATACAGGCGCTGCTGAATCAGGGAATAAAAAAATCAGATATTGCCCTGTCAAGCTACCATGCTATTGCTAAACAAACAATCGGCGGTCTTTCTCAGGGACTGGAAATCAAAGCACCGGTCGCCTTTGAAGGAGGTCCCCTTACGTTCCACCCACGGCTTGGAAAGGTTTTTGCCGAAAGACTTAATCTGAAAAAGGAAGATGTGCTCGTTCCTGAAAATCCTGAAATCATGGTTGCATATGGCGCCGCTCTGAGTATCGACGAACTTCATTCGGAATCTGATACATATTTATTATCCGATTTACTCAAAAACATGAAGGAAGCTGCACAGGAAAAAAATCTTCCTGATGACAGCGGAAAGCTGTATTTTGAAAACGATGCCGAATATCAGGAATTTAAAAAGAAACATCCTCATAAAGAAGCTCCCGTTTATACTCCGAAATCAGGAGAAATTGTAAATGCCTATCTCGGAATAGATGCCGGCAGTACAACTACTAAACTCGTATTAATGAACGAAAAAGAGGAAATAATTGATTCTTTCTACTCCTCTAATGAAGGAAATCCGCTGAATGTAGCTCAGAAGGCATTGCTTTCAATGTATGATAAATACAAAAAGGCTGATGCAAAACTTAATATTGTTTCAGCTGCTTCTACCGGCTATGGGGAGTTTCTGTTTTCCAAAGCATTCCGTACTGAAGCACATATTGTAGAAACTGTTGCCCATTCCATGGCTGCTTCAAAGTATGTGGGTGATCCGAGCTTTATTCTGGATATAGGCGGTCAGGATATGAAGGCAATCTGGCTCGAAAACGGTATTATTACCAATATTGTCGTCAATGAAGCATGTTCATCAGGCTGTGGTTCTTTTCTTGAAAATTTTGCACAGACACTGAATATCGAAACAAAGGATATCGCTGACCGGGCTTTTGAATCTGCAAAGCCTGCCAAACTCGGAAGCCGCTGTACTGTATTCATGAACAGTTCCATTATTACCGAGCAGCGCAACGGAAAACAACCTGACGATATTATGGCAGGTTTGTGCCGCTCCATTATTGAAAATGTCTTTACAAAAGTAATTCGTGTTCCGAATATTGATTCTCTCGGCAGCAAAATTGTGGTGCAGGGCGGAACATTCCGAAATGACGCTGTACTTCGTGCAATGGAACAGTATGTCGGAAAAGATGTAATCCGTGCCCCTTATCCCGGACTGATGGGTGCAATCGGTTCCGCACTTACAGCAAAGGAAGCTGCACAAAAAGATGGTTTTAAAAAGACCTTCTTATCATATAAGGAACTTAAAGACTTTACCTATCATCAGGAAGCAAATTCCCCCTGCCCCTACTGTTCAAATCATTGCAACAGAACAATTCTGACTTTTTCAACCGGAGAAAGCTGGGTGACAAATAACCGCTGCGAAAAAGGTGAAGTGCTGGGAGATCCAAAAGACAGCAAAACCCGCGATAAAATCAAGGAAATAAACGATAAATACAATAAGCCTGTCAATATGTTTGAAGTTCGTAAAAAACTTATGTTTAAGGAATATCCATATGAACAGCTTCTGGAAAAACAAAATACAGTGATCGGTATGCCCAGAGTGCTGTATTTCTGGGAAGGAATGCCTTTCTGGAGTACTCTGTGGAAGTCATTGGGGTTTGATATCAGGATTTCTCCGGTCAGCACCAGAAAAATATATGAAAATGGTATTCATGCTGTTCCATCCGATACGGAATGTTTCCCGGCAAAGCTGACCCACGGCCATATAAGAGAATTGGTAAAAATGGGTGTTGACAGGGTATTTATGCCGATAATCGTTGTTATGCCATCGGAAAATCCTGAAGAAACAAGCTTTTCACGCTGCGCTCTGGTCAAGGGATATCCCATCGTTATTCAGAATTCCGATAACCCATATAGGGAATTTAATGTAAAGTTTGATAATCCGTATTTCTACTGGTACGCTCCCGAAGATCGGGAAAAACAGATTTGTGATTATATGGAAAAAGAATTTGGAATCGATCCTGCAATAACCAGAAAAGCAGTGGGCTTTGCCGAAGCAGCTCAGACGCAGTTCGACAGAGAATTGAAAGAAAAAGGCGGGAAGGTCATCGATCAGGTTACCAGAGATAACCAGTTCGCCGTTGTTATGGCAGGAAGACCTTATCATAATGACCCGCTTGTAAACCACGAATTGCCTGAAATGCTTGTAAATATGGGAGTTCCTGTACTTACAGCAGACAGTATTCCCGAACTCGGAAAAGTTGAACTCCGGAAATCCAGAATCGATATCGTTAATAACTTCCATGCCAGAGTACTCAGCAGCAGTATTGTTGCCGCCAATAACAGAAATCTCGAATACATCCAGATTGTCAGCTTCGGATGCGGACATGATGCCGTTCTGTCGGATGAAGTTGTGCGCTTGATGAAGGAAATCAGCGGCAAATCTCCTCTGATTCTGAAGGTGGACGAAAGTGACGCACAGGGTCCTCTGCGCATAAGAGTACGCTCATTTATCGAAACCATTGAAAGAAAACGCAGAATGAATCTTTCTGCTGAAATCCGCGAACTGCCTGATCCGTATCCGGTCAAATATACAAAAAAAGAGAAAAAAGAGAAAATTGTACTTATACCCAACAGTTCCCATGCTTTCTGTCAGATAATGACAGCAGCTTTCCGCACACAAAAGGTTCGTGCCGTACCGCTGGAAATAGGACGGGAAGAAGCAATCCGACTTGGAAAAAAATACACCCACAACGATATCTGTTTCCCGGCTCAGAT
>CACZPV010000240.1 GCA_902783065.1 uncultured Ruminococcus sp. | reverse complement strand
TTTTAATAATTCAACTTATAGTGAACGACAAAAGTATTTGCTCATAATGTCATCCTGAGCGTGAGCGAAGGATCTTTGATAAGATTCTTCGTCACTTCGTTCCTCAGAATGACAAAAGGATATTTCCAATGACGTTTACTATATACTGAACCGAGAAAGCAGACGACTGGAGTAACCTCTTTTCATGCATGAATCGATTTCTTCACTCATATCAATAAATGAGGTGTTGAAATGGATACTATCATGAAAATTAATTCTGTCGTAAACGGAATCGTATGGGGACCGCTGATGCTTTGCGTATTGCTCGGAATAGGTATTTTCTATACAATCAAACTGCATTTTTTTCAGTTCCGGCATTTCAGGGTATGGTGGAGTAAGACCTTTCTTTCCGTATTTAAAAGCAGCAGCCAATCCGGAAAACATGGAAAAATATCCCCGTATCAGGCAATGGCAACCGCTCTGGCAGGTGCTATTGGTACCGGAAATATTGTTGGCATTGCCGGAGCGATTACTTTAGGCGGAGCCGGTGCCGTTTTCTGGATGTGGATTGCAGCCCTGTTCGGAATGGCAACTATATTTGCGGAAAACGTTCTCGGCATCAAATATCGTGAAAAACACGGCAATCATTATGTCGGAGGTCCTATGTATTACATAGAAAAGGGACTTGGATGCAAATGGGGTGCCGTAATCTTTGCCGTTCTTTGCACCGCTGCTGCACTTGGCATGGGAAATATGACACAGGCTAATTCGGCTGCCGGTGCGCTTGAAAACGGTTTTGGAATCTCACCTTATTTCAGCGGTATTGTAATTTCCGCAGCTGCTGCGCTCATCATTTTCGGAGGAATAGGCAGAATTGCTGCATTGACCGAAAAGCTTGTCCCCGTAATGTCGATACTGTATATTTTTGCCTGTTTTGCCGTGCTTGCAGTAAATTTCAGAAGTATTCCGTCTGCTTTCGTGAGAATTATTACTGAGGCATTTGATCTGCGCTGTGCAGCAGGCGGTTTTATGGGATATGGTATGGCAAGGGCATTGAAATACGGTATTTCAAGAGGCGTTTTTTCAAATGAAGCAGGACTTGGCAGTTCTCCTATAGTTCATGCAGCGGCAGATACAGATGATCCGTATACACAGGGAATGTGGGGAATGTTTCAGGTTTTTATTGATACAATTGTTTTATGTACACTTATGGCTCTTTGTATCATCTGTTCAGGAGCAGATGAAAGCATTTCAGATGGCATTGCACTGAGTACTTCTGCTTTTGAAAGTGTTCTGGGTATCGGCGGAAAAATTTTCATTTCACTTTCCATTGTTATTTTTGCATTTGCAACACTGGTATCGTGGTGCTATTTCGGCGAAAAAAGTGTAGAATACCTTACCGGCGGCAGATTTACCAATTATTACCGGTTAATATATATCTGCGTTTCCTATATAGGATGTATCATGAGCATTTCTTCTGTGTGGGAAATTTCTGATACTCTTAACGGGCTGATGGCAATTCCGAACCTTGCAGCACTGATCTTTCTAAGCAAAGATATCCGATACAGTGAGCTGCGCCTGAAATAACTGCATCTTTGTAAAAATACTCTGCACCCGATATTTGTCTGCTTTAATATACGTGAAGCCGTAAAGCTAATTTGATAAATTATAAAAGAAAAGACTATCCGGTTTCATCTTATATAGGCGGCTCTCACCTACAATCCCCCATTCCCAGTGAGTAGTGAAAGATTGCAGATGACTGATTCAGGTTAAATCAGAGCCGATTTATATTTTGTGTACAAATTTTTTATAAAAACATTGACTTTTTTGATAAAAAGATTTATACTGTATGAAAGGTATTTAAACCGGCTGCTGTCTTTAATGTATGTTTCTGGGTAAATCTCTGAGCAAATGATATGCTGTCGGTCTAAGGATTTTAAAAGGAGGTCAACCTGATGAGCAAATCATTATTTACCGTACTTATTTCCGTAATCGGAGGAATTGCCGCTATTACAGCAGCGGTTACTGCGTTTCTCATTTTCAAGGAGAAACAGAGGAGAGATGAGGAAGAGCTCGAACATTATCTTGACAGCTCGATTCAATAATTTTACATTCACCTGCAGGAAATGAAACAGCCGTTTTTCGGCTGTTTTTTTTTTGACATCTCCAGCGTGATGCCCAACGTACCGCCGCTGTCAGCGTGACGCTGGACCCTTACTAATACCCGCAACTACTTAGACTAAAACAAATTCATCAGGCGTCTACTATTGATGACTAAATGTTTTGTTCTTTTCATTTTTTTAGGAAGGGGTTATCCCCCAGGGAGGTGTGTTTCAGCTCGCCATACCCATACGGCGAAGATTCTTGACTTTTGTTTATTTATGTTATATGATAAGATTATAGTTAAGAAAAAATGTGTATTTTAATGAATAAACTTCGCCCCGAAAGTCAAAAAGTTTTTTTCAACGCAAAAGCTAAGAAAATCACGAATTAAAGCGGAGAAAAATTTCAGACACATGGTATAAAAAACGCATGGATAAAGGAATTTCGGACTTTTACAATCAGCTATTAATTTCAGAAATAGCCAATTGTAAGGCGAGGGTTTGTGCCGCCGCAGGCGGCACAAACCCTACTCCGAAAGTCAAAAAGTTTTTTTCAACGCAAAAGCTAAGAAAATCACGAATTAAAGCGGAGAAAAATTTCAAACACATGGTATAAAAAAACGCATGGATAAAGGAATTTCAGACTTTTACAATCAGCTATTAATTTCAGAAAAATAAGGAGAGTGAATCATTATGCAGGAAAATATTTGCAGTATTCCGGTAAATGATGTGTTTTTACCGAAGGACAGATGCCCTATGTGCAGAATGAGAGAAATGTTGGAAGAAAGAAAAGCTGAATATATTACCGGTTCGGCTATGATGGAACCAAGCGTCAGGATTCAGACTAACCAGCAGGGGTTCTGTTTCCGTCATTTTGAAATGATGGTTCGTTTAGGCAAACGACTTTCAAACGCTCTTATCCTTGAAAGCCATTTAAAACAGATTTCTGAGGATTTTATCCCTTCTGCTGCACCGAAGAAACCTGATAAGAAAAAAATGGCTGCTTTGGGTACTATGATAGGCGACTGTTTTATCTGCCGTGATATAAAACAGAATATGGAAAATATGGTGCGTATCGTTCATGCTATGTGGCTTAGCGAACCCGAATTTCGTAAGCTTTATAATGAACAGCAATTTATTTGTCTGGAACATTTCTACCTTTTGCTGAACGTTGATCAAAAGGGTTTGGGCAAATATTATCAGACTTTTTACGAAGAAACCTCTGAATTAACCGGCAGCTATCTTCAAAAGCTGACTGAGGACGTACATCATTTTGCATCCATGACGGATTACCGCAGTATCGGCAGCAACAACTGGGCAGGAACCAAGGATAGTATCGAACGCTCTATCGAGTTTCTTACAGGTGAACTGATTCCGACAGACGGAATTGAAGAATTTGAAGAAGACGAATAATTCACCGATTCAGATGATACATAGGAGTGAGAATTATGTCAACACCGCATAACAGCGCTGTGAAAAATGATTTTGCCGGAACCGTTCTTATGCCCGGCGACCCTCTTAGAGCTAAATATATTGCTGAAAAATATCTGGAAAATCCAAGATGCATTAACGAAGTACGTGGAATGTATGCCTATACAGGTCATTACCACGGAAAAAATATTTCCGTCATGGCAAGCGGAATGGGAATGCCTTCAATGGGAATATATTCCTATGAACTGTTTAATTTCTACGATGTAAAAAATATTATACGTATCGGTACAGCCGGCGCTGTAAGCGAAAACATCAGGTTGCGTGATGTTGTTTTAGGTCTTGCAAGCTGTACAAATTCAAGCTATGCCGATCAGTTTGGATTGCCCTGCCGTCCTGTTGCGGCAGCCTCATATGAACTGTTAAAAGCTGCTGACGAAAGTGCAAAATTGCTAAAGAAAAATGTTCATGTTGGTACTCTGCTGTGCACAGATACTTTCTATGATGAATCAGGCACACTTGCACAGTGGCGTAAAATGGGTGTACTTGCCACAGAAATGGAAAGTGCCGCATTATATTATAATGCGGCAAGATCCGGTAAAAAAGCGCTTTGCATCTGCACAATCTCAGATTGTCCTCTGACTGGTGAATCATGTACTGCGCAGGAGCGCCAGACGACCTTTGATGACATGGTTAAAATTGCACTGGAAACAGGCTGTATGCTGGATTCCTGATAAATTGCTTATTTAAAGTGAACTAATTAAGTATTTTCGTTTTGTCATTACAAACGAAGTGAGGAATCTTTTTCAAAAACGAAACCTTATTTGTAAAGATCCCTCGCTTCGCCTGGTAAACACTATACTGAAAATTACTTTGTTTTTTACTATAATAATTATTATTTACATTTATCAAATTCGGGATTAAATGCATAGAAATTTTTACTGTCAAGCTTGTCTGTGATAATCCGCAGTGCCTCGCCGAAACGCTGGAAATGAACGATCTCTCTTGCCCTTAGAAAACGAATCGGATCAAGAACATCCGGATCATCACAGAAACGCAAAATATTGTCATAAGTTACTCTTGCCTTTTGTTCCGCAGCAAGATCTTCATGAATATCAGCAATTATATCTCCTTTTACCTGCATTGAAGCTGCACTGTAAGGTACTCCTGTAGCAGCTGCCGGGTAAACACCGGTAGTATGATCTACAAAGTATTGATCAAGTCCCGCAGCTTTGATTTCTTCTAACGAAAGGTTTCTTGTCAGCTGATAAACAATTGCACCTACCATTTCCAAATGACCAAGTTC
>CACZPV010000239.1 GCA_902783065.1 uncultured Ruminococcus sp. | reverse complement strand
CAATATCTCAAGAAGATCGTCCCTGTCGATCTTACTGATCAGACTGCGGGCATTATTATGCGTGGTGATATAGGTCGGATCCTCTGACAAAATATAACCCACAAGCTGGTTAATCGGATTATATCCCTTATATTCGAGCGCTTTATACACCGTTGTAAGAATAGCCCTGACTGATTCGTCACGGTTATCGGAAATGGAAAAAACAATAGTTTTATCCGTTACATCTTTACGCATCTATATCACCTCCGAAAGTACATAGTTTATTTTATCACATATTCCTGCTGATTACAATACATTTTATAAAATATATCATTTTTGCACAATTATACCGCTATTTTTTTGTTTATTTAAACCTAAGTCTTCCCAAAGTAAAAAGGGAGAATTTAAGGTACGGCGGCGTGCGTGCGCAGCATGCCGTCTGAACAGATCAAAACCCGTATTTTTTTCAAAAGCCTTCCACCAACTTCACAGATTCAGGTCTGAATGAAAGCGAAGTTGAATTTGCCGGTATTTTTTCAGCAGCTGTCATGATTTCACGGGAAATCTATTACTGTCATTGCTTTCCTCAATAATTCTGTTGATATCGGCAAGAGCTTCGGGGTCAGGCTGTCTGTCACGAAAATAGAAATTTCTGTCTTCTTCCGTAATTTCACGAATAACTTTACAAGGATTTCCGGCAGCTACCGACCACGCAGGAATATCCCTTGTCACCACTGAACCTGCACCGATAACCGTATTGTCCCCGATCGTTACCCCAGGACAGATCGTAACATTGCCTCCTATCCATACATTATTGCCAATAGTTACATCTATACCATATTCGTAAAATGTATTTCTTAGTGCCGGATGAACCGGATGTCCCGCTGTATAAATTGATACACTTGGAGCAAAAAGACAGTTATCACCAATTCTGACCTTACCCACATCCAGTATGGTACAATTGTAATTACAGAAAAAATTCTTTCCCACCTCAATATTGAACCCGTAATCACAATAAAATGGCGGATTAATAAAAGTATTTTCAGACTTACCCAGCAATTCCTTTACAACTTCTGCTATACCTTCAAAATCACTTCTGTCCATTGTATTCAGCTTCTGTGTCAGTCTTCTGGCTTTTGCCTGATGCTGCATCAGCTCCTCATCAGTACAGTAGAGCATACCGTTATCACGTCTTGTTTTATCATCCATACTATAATAGTTCTTTCCGAATAATATTTTTCTTGAAATTGCTGATCACTCAAACTTACCGCTTATAACTGCCCCTTCCCAGTAAGAAGGGGCGATTGCAGCAGACGGCTGAGGGTGTGCGCATCATGTATAAGATGAACTGGTGTCATCCAAGACGTCCGAACATCTTTTCTATTTCATATTTCTTCATAAAGAAATATACAGGACGTCCGTGAGGACAATATCGGATCTCAGGATTTTTTTCAAGTGTCATCACAAGATCAATCAGTTCCTGAGGGTGGCTTTTATTACCGCCCTTAATTGCTGCACGGCATGCGGTATTTGCATAAATCCACTCCATTTTTTCCGACAATACCAGTTTTTTATGCTTACAAAGATAATTGGCAATTTCCGAAAAGCTTTCAGTAATGTCAATTGTTTCCATCATAATAGGCACCGAACGAATAACAATCGTTCTTTCACCGAAACTGTCAACATCAAAGCCGGCTTCCATCAGCATCTCTTTATTTTCCAGAACAATCTCTGCTTCTTCTTTTTCAAGTGTTACGGAAACAGGTTCCAATAACAACTGTTGTGCAAATCCATTCTGTCTTTTTTTCAGACGTTCATAAAGCAGTCTTTCGTGTGCTGCGTGTTTATCAATAAACATAACCCGGTCGCTGCCATATTCAATAATAATATAGGTAGAAAAAATCTCTCCGATATAACGAATGGGAGTTTCCCTTTGTTCCTCGTCAACTATTTTTACAGGTATTTCACTCACGGAAGTTTTTTGCTCAATTTCTTCCGCTTCACATACGGAATCTGCCTTCTGCTGCGAATCATCCTTCTTTCTGTCAGGAAGTTTCAGAACAATAGCTTCTTCCTCCTCTGCTGCCGGATTTTCCTGTGAATCCGATCCGTCTGAAATTTCGGTTTCATCAAACAGCGATGATATTTCAGCAGAGTGAATTTCTTCTTTTGCTGCTTCCTTTTCGGGTTTTCCTATAAACATCAGCGGCTGGCTTTCCGAACGATCAGCTGTTTGCAGAAGCTGCTGTTTTTCCTGCTTTTCGCCTGAAGGGCGATTTTTCAGTGCATCCGGAAGATTCGGGAAATAGCCGGCTGCTTCAAATTTACGTTCTGCTTTCTGATTTCCGTATGAAAATCCGAGCTGCGCCGCATGATCTACCGGCGGAGAAAGCAATTCAGGTGCGGTATAGCGTGGTTTTTTATCATTTTGTTCATCTGAATTTCTCGTATCATATTTCATTACGGCACTTCTGACACCATGATAAACAGCTTCGTAAACAGGTGCTTCATTAGTAAAACGAACTTCCAGTTTAGCAGGATGAACATTCACATCCAACATAGAACAATTCATTTCAAGCATCAATACACAAGACGGATATTTTCCGACCATGATACTGCCTCTGTAAGCCTGTTCAAGCGCTGCCATTGCTGTTTTGGATCGCACATATCTTCCGTTGATATAAAACATCTGCATACTACGGTTTGCTTTAACGGAAGCAACCGGTTTTGTAACAAAACCTTCCACTGAGATTCCGTTTCTTGTATAGGCAACAGGCATCAGACTGTCAAAAAAATCTCTGCCAAACACCTGATAAACTGCATTTTCAAGTTTACCGTCACCCTGTGTTTTCATAGTCTGTCTGCCGTCGCGGATAAAAGTAAAACTGATTTCAGGATGGGACAAAGCAATTCTGTCGATCAATACCGATACGGCATTTCCCTCGCTTATATCACGCTTGAGGAATTTCAT
>CACZPV010000238.1 GCA_902783065.1 uncultured Ruminococcus sp. | reverse complement strand
CGACAGCTTTGTTATAATACCACACTCATCCCTTTTTGTCAACACCTTTTTCTCTTTTTTTTGCCTTTTTTACAAATTGTATTATTTTTTTGTTTTAGTAACTTCAATTTCACTTTAACCACAATATTTTTTACAGATAGTATTTTATATATTTTTATCGCCGTTCACCTTTCGGCAAACAGCGATAATCTATGCACAATATTAAATATATCAGAAATTCAATTCTTTCCAGTTCATCCCAAAGAAACAGTTTCATCAGAAATTATATTTCCGTAAATCTTAATTGTAGACTCATTCTTATTATTAATAGGATCAGTCATTGTAATAGAAATATTTTTTCCTTCTTTATCACTGGCATTTTCATCTACTTTTTTAATTTCAGCCATTTTCTTGAATTTCATCTGACCTTCTACGTAATAATCCTCGTATAAGACCTTATCTTCTATCCGGAATTTTCCGTTTTTCACAGCATACTTACCATCATTTTCGCAGCTTACTCCGAAACTGTAGTGTCCATCATCGCCAAATTCCAGAACATATTCTGCTTTTCTTCCGCATTTCGGACAATCAACATCGTAAACATTCCATACTGATGGTGAGCCATCACTTCCTACTGCACTTATAAGTTTTTCAAGTAAAGAATATTTCTTAAGTTTTTCATCAACATCCTTGTATCCCTTCATGGATTGATACTTTTCAAGCGCGCTCTTATAGTCAAGTCCTTCATAATCCAATTTCGCAAGAACATACAGACACTGGTTTGCATTTTCTGCACTGTCTTTATAATCTCCCAGAAAACTATATTTTTCGTATGCCCTTTTATATATTTGTTTTTTCAGATCACGTCTTGCCTGACCATATACTTTTTCCTGACAATTCTTATAGCTTTCTTCTTCCGTCCTTTCAATTTCACGGAAAATTTTCATTGAATCAATATATTTGGATTCCTGATATAGTTTATCCGCATAAAGCACCATATTTGCCACATATTTTTCTGCTGCATCGCTGAATCCATCTATGGACATAAACATTTCGGCAGCGCTCTGATAGCTGCCAGCTGCAGAGTAACTTTCAGCTTTGGAATACACACACTGATAGACCATTTCGCTGCTGTCACGATAATCTGTTATTTTCTCAAATTTTGCCTTAGCAGCATCGTAATTTCCCTTTTCATATTCTGCCATTGCTGTCCTGTAATCATAGTAAGGCAAGCCGTAAATCACACCGGCTGTTCCTCCTCCTGCAAGAAGCACTGCAATCAGAATAATCGGTACAATCTTTCCTGCACGTTTTTTACTTGAGCTTTTTTTCAACTGCTGTTCATAGGCTTCTTTTCTTTTCTTAAATTCTTCTTTTTGCCTTTCTTTATCAATACGTTCCTGTTCAGCTGCCTGAGCACGATAACGTTCGACTTCATCCTGACGTTCTTTATTTTTTATTTCCAGAAATTGCTTATCAACATTCTCCGCGAGCCATTCCTTGCTAACTCCGCAGCTGCAGCAAAAATGTTCATCATTCCAGTTAAGTGTACCGCAGGCACACAACCAGTAATCATCATCAAATTTAGGCTGTAGAATCAATTTCGTATGATCAATATCCTTCTTCTGGCAATTACGGATAAACTGTTCATGCAAACTTGCCTGAACATTGAAGATACTCTCCTGAACCAGACTCATATTGAAGCGTTTGCCCTCTCTGTTTACCCATGTCTGTCCGGAAACCGTTGTTACTGATTTAATGACAAATTCTATATTGCGTGTCTGCTGGTTTTTAATTTTAAACGGCACCTTTGTACCAAATTCCTCATTTCTTTTTATCTCAAAGCCATCATATACACAATCTCTGAGTATATCGATCTGTGTCCTCAAAGAATCATAGCAAATAATATCACAAACCATTGACTTTATGTTTTCCGGCTGAACGTTCATGAATTTAGCGTAGGCAAAAATAGCACCAACGTTCATATCAAGCTCCAGCTTCATCGACTGAAGAGAAACCGGTGATCCCGCAAACCATAAATGAATATTCTTTTCCTCAAGAAGCTGCTTCTTTTCTTCTTTTTCCATAACTAACTCCTATCATTCCATACACCAATCTGAGGTGCTGCTTTTATTTTGTCGAAATTCATCTCGTACAAAAATAAAAATGAATAATCTGTTAATAACATTTTAATACATATTTATATATATGTCAAGAAATAAAGCATTTGATTTTGTTTTTTTGTTTAAAATCTGCAAAAAGACACGTTCGATATGTATAATTTAACTTACTTAAACCTCCCGACAATAATAAGTCATCCATCCAAAACTGTGCAATCTCTAAATGTATTGTTGAAAATAGTCGAAATATATTTTATAATATTAAGAAGGGAAATACTGAATACATTG
Source organism: uncultured Ruminococcus sp. (assembly GCA_902783065.1). Lineage (GTDB taxonomy): Bacteria > Bacillota > Clostridia > Oscillospirales > Acutalibacteraceae > UBA1213. The sequence continues at coordinate 1,797 of CACZPV010000238.1, read as the reverse complement.
ATAGGTCTATTTTGACATCCTTAATTCGTGAAGCCCGGCATAGATGTTTAATAAAAGTACTGTATACAAAGATTTGTCGATCAGCGTTTCCCAGGACAATGCTTGAAAGGAGTTTTCCAGATGATTACGGAAATCAGAAAAATCGAAGCTTCATTAATTATCAGTACGGTAAAAAAGCTTTTTATGGATATGAATTATTTTATCGGAAACGATATTCTTTGCGCGCTTGAAAATGCAAGAGATAGTGAAAGCTCTGAAATCGGAAAAAGTGTATTGGGTCAGCTGATTGAGAACAACAAAATTGCTGCTGACGAAGAAATTCCTATTTGTCAGGATACTGGAATGGCAATACTGTTCGTAGAATACGGCGAACGTGTCGTCATTGAAAATGGAAGTTTTGAAGAAGCTGTTCAGGAAGGTGTCAGATGTGCATATATAGATGGATATCTCAGAAAATCAGTCGTAGACGACCCTGTTTTCGACAGAATCAATACCAGGAACAATACTCCGGCTATTATTTATACAACCATTGTGCCGGGTGATAAGATCAAAATGCTTGCAGGATGTAAAGGCTTTGGCAGTGAAAATATGTCAGCAATCAAGATGCTTACGCCATCAGCAGGTGTGGAAGGAGTAAAGCAATTTATTCTGGATACAGTACGATATGCAGGTCCCAATCCATGTCCTCCGATTGTTGTCGGTGTTGGTATTGGGGGCACATTTGAAAAAGCAGCTGTGTTAGCAAAAAAAGCAACGCTTCGTCCGATCAACACAAGTAACACAGATGAACGTTATGCTGCTCTGGAACACGAACTGCTTGCAGATATCAATAAAATGAGATTCGGACCCGCTGGGCTTGGCGGTGACAACACTGCATTAGGTGTCAACATTGAATATTATCCCACTCATATTGCCGGAATGCCGGTAGCAGTCAATATATGCTGTCACGCAGCAAGACATAAGCAAGCCGAAATATAAAGAATCGGATAAATAATATATATACAGACGGAGGACAAAAATGGCTATAAAGATTACACTTCCCTTGACAGATGAAACTGTCAAAAATCTAAAAGCAGGTGACAGCGTACTCATTACAGGCTCTATGCTCACAGGTAGAGATGCTGCACATAAAAGACTATACGAACTTATCGAAAACAATCAGCCGCTGCCCGTAGATGTTGACGGAGAGGTAATTTATTATGTCGGTCCGGCTCCTGCTAAACCAGGCCACGCAGTAGGTCCTGCCGGTCCTACTTCCAGCTATCGTATGGACAAGTATGCACCGGCTCTTCTCGACAGAGGTCTTAAAGGCATGATCGGAAAAGGAAAACGCAGCAAAGAGGTCATTGACTCCATGAAAAAAAACGGCTGCATATACTTTGCAGCAATCGGCGGAGCAGCCGCCTTGATTTCACGCAGTATAAAAAAGATAGAAACACTTGCCTATGAGGATCTCGGCACAGAAGCCATTTATCGATTTACAGTCGAAGATTTTCCCGCAATAGTTGCGATTGATGCAAAAGGAAACAGCGTACTTGCAGAAGGATAAAATATAATCCACAGTTGTATAAATTCGGGCGTGCACAGCAAACCAGCAGTCCATATAAGATAAAACCCGGAAGGTCTTTATAATCCATCAATCAACTTAACGGATTCAAGAAAAACTAACAAATCGTAAAAAGGCGGCACAACCCCCTCCCCGGAAATCAAAAAGTAGTCGTTTTCGATGCTTAATCGAAGAAAATGACGGATTAAAGCAGAGAATAATTGTAAAACACATGATATCAAAAACCCCAT
>CACZPV010000237.1 GCA_902783065.1 uncultured Ruminococcus sp. | reverse complement strand
AATGTGGGTTATGAGCTGCAGTTATCTTGCACTCGCAGACAGCAGTAAGCTGAATATCCGCGCCGGAGATGATGCCGACAGAGCAGAATGGTTTACAGTCCGCTTTTCTGAACAGTTACAGTATGTCAGTAATATTAACGGAATCTTTGAAAGAGTGACGAATTACCTTCTGATACTTAAGAACAAAACTGAAACATTGAACTCCCTTGTCCGTCATACATACCGCCGTTCGGATAGGGGAAGCGAAAACATATTTACCATTTTAGAGCCCGGAAAACTTGCTTTTGACCATGCGACGATTATAACATGTGCTATGATTCGTCTGAGAAATAAAGTGGAATACACCGATATTGCGCTTAATCTTGTTCCGGAATATTTTACATTGACGGAATTGCAGCAAGTGTATGAGATTATACTCGGAAAAAAACTGATTAAGGCACCGTTCAGACGTAAGTACAGCTATCTTACTGACCCGACAGACAAAACAACATCAGATGCGGGTCACAGACCGTCTAAATTGTTCCGGCGTAAGTGGATATAAGTAAAATGTTCCGTTCAGCAGAAGCATGACGTAACATTTCTGACAACATCAGGGGGAATGTTTGTGAAGATATTGGTTGTAGAAGATGAGATTGGATTGGCAGAAGCAATTTGTGCCATTCTCAGGAAAGAGGGTTATTTCGTTGATATGGCGAATGACGGTAAGAGCGGTCTGGATAAAGCCTTAAGCGGAGATTTCGACTGTATTATACTGGATATCATGATGCCGGTGATGAACGGTCTGGATGTACTGACTTTTTTACGGGTTAAAAATATTGAAACTCCGGTTTTGCTGCTCACTGCAAAATCGGAAGTTGATGATAAGATCAAGGGACTGGATTGCGGTGCTGATGATTATTTGACAAAACCGTTTGTAACAGGAGAACTTCTGGCAAGAGTACGGGCAATGACAAGACGGCTTGGTGCATCTGTCGATATGAACCCAAGATACGGAGATATTTCTCTGGATATGAAAAGGGGGGAACTGATCAGCGGCAGCAATTCAGTAATACTCGGCAGAAAAGAATTTCAGATGATGGAAATGCTTGTATCCAACGGTACCAGCATTGTGACAAAGGAAGATTTTGTTAAAAAAATCTGGGGAACAGAAGATGACAGCGAGTATAATAATGTAGAGGTTTATATTTCATTTCTGAGAAAAAAACTGACAATGCTTCACTCAAAGGTATCTATAAAAACCAGAAGGGGAATCGGGTATTGTCTTGAGGGTGGAACGAAATGATCAAACGGCTTCAACATAAGATTGTGCTGATTATAACCCTGTTGCTGGCAATTTCTGTTGTTGTACTTATGCTGTCGATCAATATTATGTCACAGAGCCAGAGCAATATGCGTATTCGCAATAATCTTGAAAAAATAGCGGATGATGAAACACTTCTGACACGAAAACTGATTCTTACTGAATCAGGACAGATTATCGAAATCGGCCCTGCTTATTTGTGGATCAAGGTGGATCGTTTTGGTAATCCACTGAAAACAAATCTTAACGTCAATGATAGTTTTGATGAAATAGACGGCGAAACTTTCATGAAAATGATAGAAACAGTACTCAGTTCCGAAAATGATTTCGGATATATTGAAAAAAATACAGCATATCTTTTTAAAACTAAGCCGGAGTATGGCGCCATTATGGTTTTTACCGATACAAGTTCCGAAAATCGTCAGAATGAAACATTGCTTCTGACTACCTCGGTTATCGGGGCGGCTTCTGTTATTTTGTTTTTCCTGTTGGCGATAGCACTGTCGTTCTGGCTGATTAAGCCGGTTAAGGAAACGTTTGATAAACAAAAGCAGTTTATTTCTGATGCAAGTCATGAACTGAAAACACCAATTGCGGTAATCAGTGCCAACACAGATGTTCTGGAGGCAGAAATAGGCGAAAATAAATGGCTTGGTTATATCCGCAGCGAATCTGTAAGAATGGGCGAGCTTGTCAGCGAATTGCTGTACCTTGCACGAATTGATGATAAGACCGGACATAAAATGACGCTTGCTAAATTCAATCTGACGGATGCTGTCCTGCAGACAGCACTTCCTTTTGAAAGCAGGATGTTTGAGGAAGGTAAGAAATTTGAAGTTAACGCACAGGAGGATATAACTTGTGAAGGTGACCTCAGTGCTATAAAGCATGTTCTTACCATATTGATTGACAATGCCATCAAATACTCCGAAGAAAAGGGAGAAATTATTGTTGATCTTAAACTTCACAGCAATAAAAAGGTACTAAGTGTTTATAACACCGGAATTGGTATCAAAAAGGATAAGTTAAATAAAGTATTTGAACGGTTTTATCGTGAAGATGAAGCCAGAAACAGTCAGAGCGGAGGCTATGGACTGGGATTGGCGATTGCTGCCGAGGTAGTTGCAAGACACCATGGTACGATCAAATGTGAAAGTGAATATGGTAAATGGGTAAAATTTATTGTGACGCTTCCATAAGGAGGCGTCACAATTTTATAAATCTCTCATAATTCGAGCTGAAACAGACGTACAGCATTTTTGTACATCAGTTTTTCATAACTTTCCAATGGGATCATGTCCTTTAATTCGATAAAGTATGCCTGATATATAGACCTGTCACCGGTTTTATTATGAAGATAAGTGTCTTTGCCGTCAATTGGATTATCACTGCCAAATACAATTTTTTCGTCACCGTTCTTCCGGATGAACTGAATCGTATGTTCCATAGGTACCCATGTGGTATCGCCGTACAGGTTGGGAAGCTCTCCGATGAGGTTTATGGCTTCGCTGTTATCAGTTCCTAATCCCATATGCACCATCACAAAATTGATGCCTTTGTGACGCTTGGCCATTTCATAAACCCGTTTACAGGATGCAGCATCGCAGCCACCGGTATGAGTTACCACCGGAAGATTAAAATATTCCGCCAGTTTTAAGTATTCTTCCATTTTATCGCTGTCAAAGGGAATCTTTGAATGAAACGGATGAAATTTTAATGCTTTAATGAATTGTCTGTTTTGTTCAATAAGTTTATAAACTTTTTCATCAGCGCTTTCGTGGTAAGGTTTCATCCATAGTGCAGCACCAATCTTGTCCGGATATTTCTTTGCAAAATCAACAGTGTTCTGCAGACACCGGATCTGAGGTGTTTGCAAAAAAAACGGCAGAGGTTTTTGGTGATGATCAAATTCTGCTGCACGAATGTCAGAAACTATTGAATAGCGTATGCCATATTGTTCCATGGAATACAATACTTCTTCTTTTTTCATGTTAAAGTTGAGAATTTTACCGATATGTACGTGTGTATCAATAATCATAGTATCCCTCCTTTTTTCGCTTGAAGTGAGCATCCGGAGCCGAAGGGCACTTCCCCTGGGGGAACCCCTTTGGCACAGTTCATTCCGGGGGAACCCCCTTCCTAAAAAAACTAAAACTTTAATTTTAATATTTCAACTTTATCATGAATCAACAATAGCCGACGACTGGAATAATATTGAAAAATATTTAACTGCGGGTATTGAATTGACAGCGGCGGCACGCCGCCAGACGACTAATGAATTTGTTTAAGCCTAAATGGCTGCGGGTATTAGTAAGGGCCCAGCGTCACGTTGGCGCTCTGTTACAGTTATTCAGACTTTACACCCGCGGTTCAAGCTGTATTAGCATCAAGTATGTGTTAGCTCGATTTTTCATTTTTCGCTGATCAGTTTTTCCAATTCACTCATAAAGGAATGAATATCCTTGAATTGTCTGTATACCGAAGCAAAGCGTACATAAGCAACTTCATCAAGATCTTTCAGAAATTCCATTGTATAATCTCCGACTTTTATGGAAGAAATTTCACGTTCCATACTGCCGTAAATTTTTGATTCCACCTTATCTATTACTTCATCAATCTGATCCAGAGAAATAGGACGTTTTTCACATGCACGAAGAACACCGTTTGTAAGCTTTTCACGACTGTATGGTTCTCTTGAATTATCACGTTTAATAACCATCAGGGGTGTGGTTTCTATAATTTCATAAGTCGTAAATCTTTTGGCACAGTTAAAACATTCCCGTCTTCTTCTGATTCTTTCACCCTCATCCGTTGGTCTGGAATCGATGACTTTGCTTTCTGAACATCCGCAATAAGGACATCTCATATCATTTTTCCTCCTTTGACATTTTTATCAGTTGATTGTAAAAATCTGAAACCATTTTGCTCATGCGTTTTTTTATGTTTGGCTGCATTTTATGTAAGAGCATCAAGATATTGTTTGGCTTTCAAAAGTCTGCTGATATCATTATCTTTTTGTCCATATACTTCAATCACGCAGTCACCGTTGTAACCAATCCGATGCAGTGTGCTGTAAAATTTCTGAAAATCAAATTCACCTGTTCCCGGCAGCAGACATAATTCATCATTTTTGCAGTCGCTGATGTGAATGTGACGCAGAGAACTTCCCATGATTTCAGCCAGTAACCCGGGATCGTACCCGCACCGCCTTGCCTGTTTGGTATCAAGAACAAAATTTGCTTTACTGCCAAGTCGGTCTGCCATATTGCGAATAAAATCTTTATCTCCTGATTGAAAATTAAAGACGTTTTCCTGCAAAAAAGTTATCCCATATTCAGCTGCGGTATCGGACAGAATCCCGAATCGGCGACAATATTCTTCATCATCAATAGAGGAATAGTTCGAAAACATTCCATGCAGTACTACATATTCAGCTCCGAGTCGTTTGGCGGAACGGAAATACATATGGTACATTTTCACACCATCCCAGAAGCGTCTTTCGTAAGCTGAAAACAAAAGATAGGATTCAAATACAGATGTAAACGGATGGATAGAAACTATTTTTGCATTTTTGCTGTCACATAGAAATTTTAATCTGTCCAGAAAATCCGGTTCCAGTTCAGAAAAAGTATTAAAAAAAATCTCGAAAAGGTCAAACCCATTATCTAAAAGAAGTTTTAAGGATTTTTCCGTCAGAGCGGGATAAAGGCAGCCTGTAGAAATTCCTGTTTTCATAACCACACACTCCGATCCGGTTATTTTTCTGTTTGCCTCAAAGTATATAATACAGTATTTTTCCGGCACAATTGTCTACTACACTATTATAATAATATACCATTTGATCAGATAAGTCAACCGCCGCTGCGCTGCCGCCGGCAGGCGTTCCGCAGCCTGCGGCGTGCTCGCTTACTTTTGGACGAAGCCAATATTTTTTGCGTGCCGCCGCTGTCAATTTAATTCCCACTGTTAAACAAAGTT
>CACZPV010000236.1 GCA_902783065.1 uncultured Ruminococcus sp. | reverse complement strand
TACAATTTTCTCCGCTGTAATCCGTCATTTTCTTAGTTTTTGCATCAAAGACGACTACTTTTTGACTTTTAAGGCGGCACAAACTCTCGCTTTTTTACAAACGGCTGATTAATTTTTCTTTCCTTTTTTTCTTGAATTAATCAGAATACTGATAATAAAGTAAACAAAAATGGCCAGGATTCCTATATAATGAATAATCTGCATAAACACATTTCCAGGAATCAATTGAGCAAAAGCATAATCTGCGAGCAGCCATATACCTTCAAAAAGAAACAGAAGGGCAACCGGTCTGTAATACTTAAAGCCTCTCATTTTCGGGCTATACATAATCGTGGTTGCCGCAAGGCAGGCAGCGGCAGCAATAATAGCAAGCAGCATAACATCTCACACTCCCGATATTTTGGTTAGTGCAACACTCATGACTAATCGCTAATATTATACATAAAATAGAAATAAAAATCAAGATTATACAAGAAAATATGGTATAATGTTACAGTATTGTATTATTAATGTACGTATTGTATAATAGCTATAAATTCATCTATTTGTAATATACAATTTGTATTATATACAAATTGTTGATATAGCATAAATGTTTTTAGGGCGGCGAGCTCGCTTACTTTTTTACGAAGCCAGTTTTTTTGCGTGCCGCCGCTGTCAATTCAATTCCCAATGTCGCATTGACTAAAATATTTTCGTTAGTCGTCTGCTTTTTCGGTTAATGATAAAATTGAATTATTAAAAATTAAAGTTCAGTTTTTTTAGGAAGGGGGTCTGGGGAAAAGCAGCGGCTCGGAGGGTAAAAAACTCTTGATTATTGCATAGTTTTGCGTTAAAATATATCATTGTAGAAAAGTTGCAGTTGACCGCATCCGAAAGATGATTATGTTTCCGCTATGGCAAAGAGTTTAAGCTGTAAAAACAAAGGGTATTCTGAATTTACGGTCAGCTGTGATAAATATGATTATTGGAGGAAAAAGGTTTGTCTACAAATAAAGAGTTAATTGAAAAACGAAGAACGTTTGCTATTATTTCTCACCCCGATGCAGGTAAAACAACATTGACCGAAAAATTGCTGCTTTATACCGGAACGATTCAGCTTGCCGGCTCGGTAAAGGGTAAAAAGACAGATAAACATGCTGTTTCGGACTGGATGGAAATTGAAAAGCAAAGAGGTATTTCTGTAACTTCTTCTGTTATGCAGTTTAACTACAACGGATATTGTATAAATATTATTGATACACCCGGACATCAGGATTTCTCTGAAGACACATACCGTACTCTTATGGCGGCGGATTCTGCCGTTATGGTCATTGATGCCTCAAAGGGTGTAGAAGCGCAGACAAGAAAGCTGTTTAAAGTGTGCGTGATGAGAAATATTCCGATTTTTACCTTTATCAACAAGATGGACAGAGAAGCATTAAGTCCGTATGAATTGCTTGAGGATATCGAAAATGTACTTGGTATTCATACCTGTCCTATGAACTGGCCGATCGGCTGCGGACGGGACTTTAAGGGTGTATATGATTTTGGAAAGCAGGAGATTCTTGCATTTACAGCTAATAACGGTCAGCGTGAAGTAGAAATGGATGAGCTGACGATAGATTCACCGGAACTGGATGAAAGACTTGGGGAAACACTTGCACAAACGCTTCGTGATGATATTGAACTGCTTGAAGGTGCAGGAGATGAATTTGATCTGGAACAGGTTCGCAGCGGAAAGCTGACACCTGTGTTTTTTGGATCTGCGCTGACAAATTTCGGTGTAGAGCCATTTCTTGCAGAATTTCTGAGAATGACAACTCCGCCCCTTCCGAGAAAGACTGTGGAAGGAGAAGTAGATCCTTTTGATGACGCTTTTTCTGCCTTTGTTTTTAAAATACAGGCCAATATGAACAAAGCTCATCGAGACAGAATTGCTTTTATGCGTATATGCTCCGGCAAATATGATAAGACTATGGAAGTATATCATGTGCAGGGAAATAAAAAAATGCGCCTTTCTCAGCCGCAGCAGCTGATGGCACAGGACAGAGAGGTTATTAGTGAAGCGTATGCTGGTGACATTATTGGTGTGTTTGACCCGGGCATTTTTTCAATCGGTGATACAGTATGTTCACCGTCCAAAAAGGTACAGTTTGAGGGAATCCCGACTTTTGCACCTGAACACTTTGCAAGAGTTCGTCTGAAAGATACTATGAAACGAAAACAGTTCGTCAAGGGGATCACACAGATTGCTCAGGAGGGTGCAATACAGATATTTCAGACACTGGGCGGAGGTATGGAGGAAGTTATAGTAGGAGTTGTTGGTGTGCTTCAGTTTGAGGTACTCGAATATCGGTTGAATAATGAATATAACGTGGATATTGTTCTGGAATCAATGCCGTATGAACTGATCCGCTGGATCGACAATGACGATATTGATCCCAAAACACTGAATCTTACAACCGATACGAAACGGATACAGGATCTTAAAGGCAAGCACTTACTGCTTTTCACCAGCGAATGGAACATTACATGGGCACTGGAGCATAATAAAGATCTGGTACTAACCGATTTTAGTAAAAATTAACGACATACCAATATCATTAACAATCAAGTATCAGCGTTGCTGCTTTCGGCGGCAGCGCTGATTTTTAATAACCGCTGCTAAGCCTTGCACAGCGCGGACTTTTTATTCTCAAAACAATTGATTGCAGCCATATTCAACAGCATACCTGAGGAGTATTTGGTTCTGCCAGAATCTGATATGAGGCAGCACAGATTGCAGCTGAAATCATAAACATTTTATGTTCTTCATCCTGAATATCAAGCACAAATGCCTCATCACCGTTGTGTGTAACTGTTTTTTCAACTGTCATCATAGTTTTGTTATCAGAATCAGACATAACAAATTTTCCATAGGCAAGATTCCCGGAAAACCGATACGTGCTGCCGTAAATAGCAAAAGAAAACTGTTCACGCAGGCAAGGAATCAATACATAAAAATGTCTGCTGCATCGAATTGTAAAATAGGTAAAAAGGAATGTATTAAGCCTGATCATGGAAAACGGTTCTCCGGACTGATTTTCAATAACCATTCTTACGGAGGAATCTACCGATGTTTCTACATTGAAAATAATATTTTCAGCGTGATCATATACTGCAAAACTCATTCCACTGTCGATGTTATTGCGTTTAATATACAGCTTCATATAAATTCCTCCTGATCAGTGTAATAATCAGCTGATTCCTGATGCTCATTAAAATACAATCACATTATTCCCCGAAAAAAGCTTTTTTAATCATTGAAAGAGGCATATGTGTTATCATAGATACATCCTCAGCGGTTACACTTTCCATATCTTCCAGCTCACCGATTTCTCCTGCCAGCAAAAGATGTGCAGCAAAACAATCTGCTTCCTTTTCATATCTGGATGTACAGAAGCTTGTATTCATACTCAGATTAACAGAATTGGTGTACCGGTGAAGAATAATATGTCCTAATTCATGTGCAAGAGTAATTTTTCTTTCATAATATTCCAAAGATTGATTAAGCACAATAAACGGTGTCCCCTCGTAAACAGAGGCAAATCCGTTAATATGTTCCGGAAGATCATGGATATGTACCACGATGCCTGATTTTTCACAAATTCCGGCAGGATCCGCCGTCCCGCAGCGTTTAATCAAATTCAATACTTGTTCTGCTATTTTTTTCATTGACATACCTCAGTTATATTATTGCTGATTTTCCGAATAATAATGCGGAAAATTATTTTCTGACATTATCTCACAGCTGCTTTTCATTCAGTTATTTTTTTATGGTCATGCTGCTGTGTTACGATAGCGGCAACTACTTTGATTGCATCCACAATTTTACTTCTGTCTTCTTCATTCAGCGGAATCCCGTCAAACATCAGGCATTGCTGAGAGGATAGTACACGGGTAAATTCATCAAATACGTCACTGACTTCCCGACTGCCGGATGTTATTTTAGTTTCGGTATTCCCAAGAAGATAATCACTGGTTATCCCAAAATATGAGCATAACTTTAGCAATGTATTATTGTCCGGTTCACGGCGTCCCTGCTCATACATTCCCACTGCCGAGCTGGAAATACCAAGATTTTCCGCAAGTTCCGATTGTGTAATGCCGCGGCTTTTTCTCAGCTGTTTGATTTTACTTCCCAATTGATTTTTCATAATCTGCCTCCATATCTGATTTCCTATATTATAACACCACGAAACGTGTATTTCAAGAGTTTTTTTAAACTTCTTTTTCCTTTGTACAATTTATACGACAATCCCAGACTTTGCCATAATTTTTTCCTTGACTTTGTTAAAAAAATCAATATAATGAAATTAAAAGATCGACTTTAACTGCAATATCTTTAAAATGCGGCAAGTCAGATTATTTTTTTAAATCAATAACTACACGTTTTGTGTTGAAAACGTTTTTTCTGTGTAGCAATTCAGGGAACGGCAAAAACGAAATATACCACGAAATGTGTGGAAAGGAGTAATTATGACATATAAAGAATGGGCAGAGGAATATTATCAAAGTGCGGAAAAGCTTAAGGAAAGAATTGAAGTTCTGACTGAGCAGATGAAAACCGCATCGGCAGATCTTCTGATTGAAATGAGCAAAAGATTGGAGCTTATGCGTATTATGCGCTATGAATGTATGGAAACAGCAAGGCAATTAGGAAGAAGAAAAGGGGAGTGCTGATATTTGAGTAAAAGGTATGTTCAATTATACGAGTCGCAGGAAAAACAGGCATCCTTAGAGCAATTTCTGACCGGATTATATGATAAAGGGGACGATGAAAAGCATAAAAGAATGAAAAAGCTAATGTATGCTGGTTTTCACAAGGAGCTGACCGACCGTCAAAAAAATTGTATCAAAATGAAATATGTAGATTGTATGAGTGCAGAGGAGATTGCTCAGGAACTGGATTTAAGCGCTGCGACAGTTTATAAGCATATCCGTACAGGAATAAAACGGCTGAAAAAGCTGGTATGTTATTTATAACCTGAATCCGTGAAGTTAACTTGACGGTTTCATCATATCCGTACTGCCGTCAGTGGCACAGGCAGAAAAAGCGCACTTGTCCGGTGATTTTCTGAATGAAAAATAATGAATAAAAATATGCATTACAGCAATATTTTTAATGTTCATCTATACTGAGTTTTACGGATTCAGGTATAATTCAATCAAAACCGGTCATAATAAAAGCGAACAAACAATGCTGCGGCAGACTTTGCGATGTTAAGGGATACATAGGTATTTCCGCAGCATTGCATTTGTCGGGCATCTGTAAATGTTCCTGAAACGGAGCCGGAAATACGGCACCGTTTATTATCATAATTTGGAGGCAGAAAAAATGCTTGATAAAATCTCACTTATTCTGCTGATTATCGGCGGTCTTAACTGGGGCAGTGTCGGTATCTTCCAGTTTGATATCGTAGCATGGCTTTGCGGCGGTCAGACGGGTATTGTCAGCAGAATCATTTACACTCTTGTTGCACTGGCAGCGGTATGGTGTATTTCACTCTTGTTTCGAGAGAATGCCATCACACACGACGACGGACGTCCCGCTTTCTCTGAATAACGATGAGCATACCATAAGATTGATTCCCAAAATATAGCAGAATCACTTTTGCCGCAAGAAATTATATCTGCGGCAAAAAAAGCTCGTGTATAAGCCTTAAAGGTTTGTACACGAGCTTTTTTATTTGAATTGCGAAAAATCCGATATCAGAAAATTATGTTATTTTTTCAATCTGCGTAGATGATATTTCTGCCTTACTCCATGAATGATAGTTGCAATAATAAACAATAAAGACGATCCAAGCCACACAGCTGCAAATACCCATTTCAGTACAGTAATTCCTGATGCTATATCTGCTTCTCCCTCGCTGAAATACGGTGTAATATTCAGCAAACGAAGAATCAGAATATTTTCAATTACATTGAAAAGCAGCGTCATCAATGCTGAAAATACACTGGCACGAAATAATAAATAATGCCTGTCATCTTCAGCATAAAACCGCAGCGGCAGTGATATCATAAAGCAGGCAGCGAAAAAGGCAAAAATAAAATCGATTACATAATATCTTACCCAATCTGTGCTTCTGTCACCTGTATAATGAGAAAAAATCGTCATAACATTATCAGCAGTATAGGAAAACCGAAAATCAAAAACACCGAAACCATTAGTCCCTTCATAAATTGCAGGAACTCCCATCGGAGTGAAAAGAAGAATAATTCCTCCGGCAATCATTAATACAAAACTTACAGCTGATATTATACCTAACGGCTTGATTAATTTTTTCATCAAATCACTCCTTACTTTCCGTTTGCATCAGCCGGACTTTCTCAAAATAGTGCTAACCGCATCAATAAAAATAGTATACTGTTTTTTTTAACTAATGTCAAGCTGACCCTGCCCGGCAAGCTGCTGCATTTCTCTGAATTTCTCTGGGGGAAAACCTTTGTTTGAAAACAAAGGTTTCTCCCCCAGACCCCCTTCCTAAAAAAACTGAACTTTAATTTTTAATAATTCAACTTATAGTGAACGACAAAAGTATTTGCTCATAATGTCATCCTGAGCGTAAGCGAAGGATCTTTAATAAGATTCTTCGTCACTTCGTTTCTCAGAATGACAAAAGGATATTTTCAATGACGTTTACTATAAAATTCGGATTGTTCAGTTTTTCCCATAATCCCAGAAAATCTACTGTACTTCTGTTTCTCATCCAGTTCTATATAACATATCCCGGTGCTTCCGGATTGCGGTATCTCGCTATATCTGTAAGAGAAATATAGTCTGCATTGTCCATAGAAGTCAGTACAGAAATATCAATATCCTTTGCGTGTATGGTGCTTTTGATTTTTTCATCCTTTG
>CACZPV010000235.1 GCA_902783065.1 uncultured Ruminococcus sp. | reverse complement strand
TCAGCAACAAATTCACCTGTAAAGGTACCGTCACTGTTCCTTGTCAGTTTTACCTCCTGTTCGCCGCTTGAATGGCTGACAACAGATGTCATTTCAATTGTTCTGAGAAGATCACTGTCATTAACAATTCCCTTGCCGTCATTAAGTGTAGCTTCAATCTTAACAGAATCGCCTATAACAGCCTTTTGGTCAATTTTCTGCTTAATATATACAGAATAAAAATCCAGCTGTTTGACACTACAGTTATCATTATTGGCTTTCCTCAGGTGAAGATTCCACGTACCGCTGTCAGGATAAACAAGTTTTATCAGCGTATAGCTGCCGGTAGAAGTCATTTTAACATTATCCTTACCGGTAAGTGACACAGTTTTTCCGTTCGGAGCAGTCAGTATAGGAGAAAGTTCTTCTTTTGTAAGCTTTGTGCGGATAATAATATTAACATAAAACACGCTGTTATCTTTAATAGGAATCTCAACATTACCATCTTTAATCTCACGATCTACGCCTTCCAGTTCATAGATATCACTGAAAATATCAGAAGTGATCCATGTAAGCTTATCGGAAGTTTTTGTTTCATACGATCTGCCGCCAGTCTTTTTAGCAATATTATCGATCTCTTTTTTATCAAGAGAACCATTGCTGTTAAGACCGATTGCATAAACAGGAATTTTCTTTTCAGAAAGTGCCGCAAGCGTGGTTTCCATTTCTTTTTTGGATTCTGCTACCGTTCTCGGTCCGTTAGGAAGATCTGTATTACCGTCACTAAGAAGAACGATCGCTTTTTTTCTGTTAGTATCGCTGTTTTTGTTTTCCTCAAAGTTTTTCATTGCCTTGGTAAGACCCAGAGCAATATCCGTATCGCCAACAGGATCATATTTGATTTTTCCGATTTTATTCTTCAGCTTATTAAATTTATCGGTATCCTTTACTGCTGTAATATTTTCATGCTCCATAATCTTCTGCGTATAGACATCATATCCTACACCGCAGGAATCATCACAAAGATCCAGGAACAGGTTCATCGCATCCAGTGCAATACCGTCCGGATCAGAGTACAGCATAGAACCGCTGGCATCAATTACAAACACAATATCCAGATTCATATGACCATCATCGACGTATTCAGCAACTTCTTCTTCAGAAGCGCTGCTTTCCTTGCTGTCCTCTGCATTAACGCACAGCGGTACACAGCAGCATGCCATAATCATCAATGACAAAATCAGTGCCAATGATTTTTTCCATTTCGTATTCATTCTTTTATTCTCCTTTTCATTATTATCATTATTCTATTGTAAAAGTCTGAAATTCCTTTTTCAATGCGGTCTTTTGATATCATGTTCTTTAAAATTTTTCTCCGCTGTAATCCGTCATTTCCTCAGCTTTTGCGTTGGAAACAACTACTTTTGGACTTTCGGGGCGGCACAAGCCCTCGCCTTTACAATAGGCTAATTATTTTCAGCCAATCGTGAAAATCAAAAACCTTTGTTCATATGATTTAAAAAGTGAGGCAGTTAATTTTTCCGAAGCATCACCGCTGCTACGATAATAACCCCAACTGCTGCTGCTGCCATAATAATTGTTGTAAGATTATGACCGATAAAGGCCATAATATCCTCAATCAGTTCCGAACCGTCATTCAAAGAAGTCTTGACCATTACATCAGCTTCTTCACTTTCCTTTGTAAAGCGTTCGGACACTGCTTTTGTCTTTACACTATAAGCACCTGTAGAACCCGGAGTAAAGCTGCCCTTATAGATACCGGGTTCCGCCCTTTCCAGCTCAATAGTCGCCTCACCGTTTTGCGATGTGATTACAGCAACCATCTTTACTGAGGAAAGCAGTTCATTATCCTTAAGCAGCCCGTTGTTATCACTTATCGTTACTTCAATCGGAACATTTGTACGTACTGCGGCTTTTTCAGGAACAACCTGCGTAATAAATACAGAATAAAAATTCAGCTGCTTAATATTACAGTTACTGTTATCCGCACTATTCAGATGCAGCGTCCACTTACCGACTTCCGGATATAATATTTTTATAAGTACATAACTTTTTGTTGAAGTGATTTTAACCTTTTCATCATCAACCAGTGAAACCGGTTCTCCGCTCGGAAGAATCAGCATAGGATTCAATTCTTCAACAGACAGTTTTGTTCTGATAATAACATTGACATAAAAAACACTGCTGTCCTTAATTTCTATATCCACACTACCGTCCTTGATTTCACGGTCAATACCGTTCATATCTGAAATATTACTAAAAATATCAGAAATGATATTGGTAAGTTTTTCCGAACCATCTATTTCATAGGAACGTCCGCCGGTAGTCTGAGAAATATTTTCCAGTTCCTGTTTATCAAGCGAACCATCACTGTTCAGACCTATAGAATACACCTGTATATTTTGTTCAGAGAGATCACGCAGGGTCATTTCCATTTCTCTTTTTGACTGTTCCACTGTTCTGGGACCCTTTGGCAAATCAGTATTTCCGTCACTAAGCAGAATAATTGCCCTTTTTCTGTAATCATTGTTTTCGCCGGTATCAAACATTTTCTTTGCCTGTGTCAGTCCCAGTGCGATATCAGTATCCCCGTTGGAATCATAAGAAATACTTTTTATTATATTTTTCATATGTTCAAGGCTTTCGCTGTCTTTAATGCTTTTAATCTCCTCCGAATCCATCAGAGTATTCGTATAAACATCATAACCCACCGCACATGTATCATCACACAAATCCACAAAAAGACTGAAAGCATCCAGCGCAATACGGTTCGGATCGGAGTATACCATAGAACCGCTGGCATCCAGCGCAAATACCACATCAAGATTCATACTGCCGTTTTCAGAAGTTTCATCATCCTCAGCACTAACCGGAAATGCCATCAGCCAACCTGCCAAGATAAAAATGGAAATAACCAATGAACACGATCTATGTAAAAATGTTTTCACGGCATTTCCCTCCTTATAATAATTTAATTCATAGTCGATTGTAAAAGTCTGAAATTCCTTTACCAATATGTTTTACAATTTTTTCCCTGACCCTGATAATAGTTTTTCCGCCCCGCCTTCGGCGGGGCGGAAAAATTGCCTATAGCCTATAATTATCTGATTTTAATATGCACTTCCCTGAGTTGCTGCTCCGTAACCTCAGTTGGTGAACCAAGAAGCAAATCCTGTGCATTGCTATTCATCGGGAAAGCAATAACCTCACGTATATTTTCCTCCCCTGCGAGCAGCATCAACATTCTGTCAAGTCCCGGTGCCATTCCGGCATGAGGCGGAGCACCATATTTAAATGCAGTATAAAGCGACTTGAATTTTTCTTTAAGAGTTTCCTCATCATATCCTGCGATTTCAAACGCCTTGATCATAATATCGAGATCATGATTTCTGACAGCACCGGAACTGAGTTCTACACCGTCGCAGACAATATCATACTGATAAGCAAGCACTTCTGTAGGATCTTTTTCAAGCAAAGCCTGCATACCGCCCTGAGGCATTGAGAACGGATTATGTGTAAATATCACATCACCGTTTTCGTCACGTTCATACATCGGGAAATCAGTAATAAAACAAAGCTCGAAACGGCTCTTATCAATAAGATTAAGTCTGTCAGCGACTTCTGTTCTGATTTGTCCCGCAAGCTTCGGCGCCATATCAGCACTGTCAGCGATAAAATAGATAACATCTCCTGCTTTTGAGCCATTAATGCTTATAAGCTTTTCTCTGTCTCCCTCTTTCAGGAACTTATCAATAGGACCGTCAAACGTCAGATCATCTCTTACCTTAACATAACCCAGTCCTTTCATACCGATGGAGAGCGCAAACTCCTCCATATTTTTAAACCACTTCTTAGACTGAGCTGCTGCTCCCGGCACATTGATACTGCGTACAGTTTTCTTTCTGAACGGAGCAAAATCCGTTTCCTCAAACATTGGACTGATATCCTTGATCAGCAGAGGATTGCGCAGATCAGGTTTATCCGTACCATAAGTCAGCATTGCCTCTGCAAACGGAATCCTTCTGAAAGGCGGTTTAGAAACTTCTTTATCAGAAAACTTTTTAAATGTTTCGTAAAGAACTTCTTCTGCTGTGGCAAACACGTCCTCCTGTTCAGCAAAAGCCATTTCAAAATCCAGCTGATAAAACTCGCCCGGTGAGCGGTCAGCTCTTGCATCCTCATCACGGAAGCAAGGTGCGATCTGGAAATATTTATCAAATCCGGACACCATCAAAAGCTGCTTAAAAATCTGCGGTGCCTGCGGCAGAGCATAGAACATGCCCTTATGTTTTCTGCTGGGGATAAGATAATCTCTGGCACCCTCCGGAGAAGAACACGACAGGATCGGCGTCTGAATTTCCAGAAATCCCATTTCCGTCATTTTATTACGGAGAAAAGATATCAGTTCTGCTCGCATAACAATATTGTTATGCACCTTACGGTTACGCAGATCCAGAAAACGATATTTCAGTCTGACATCCTCCTTTACTTCTGTAGAAGTCTGCACTTCAAAAGGAAGAGCCTGAGGCGCCCTGCCGAGAACGGTAATATTTTCTGAATGAACCTCCACTGTACCGGTTGCGATTTTAGGATTAATGGTATCCTCATCACGCTTGGTAACCTTACCGCTGACAGTAACGGTACATTCTTTATTGATATTTTCCAGAAGTTTCTCGTCGTGTACAACCACCTGTACCACTCCGTAATGATCACGGATATCGAGAAACATAACACCGCCGTGGTCACGGATATTTTCCACCCATCCTGCCACTCTTACATCTGCACCTATATCGGATTCTCTTAGTTCACCGCAGTACTTTGTACGGTAAATATTTTCTCTAAGCATTATATATTATCCTTTCTCCCTTTATTGTTCAAAGTCGATTGTCAGACAAAAGCGGCTCCGGCTTATACTCTTCCGCCCTGAAGCCGCTTGTATCATCTTATTTAATCAAACTTCCCGCATATAATTACAAATCAAATGCTCTTAAGGAGTTTTCCTTTCATATGATTCATAAAAGAATACATTAAAACGCAGGTCAGACTTAATGCTGTATGTGGGAAGTCTGAATCATTTACTCAAATTCTTCAAAAAAGCTCATAAGTTTCTTAAAGGATTCTTCTGCCAGTTCATCAGTAGAGTTATAATAAAGCAAAAGACTGTTTTCATCCTCGGAATCACGCAGATTTTCAGGAATAGTGAAATTAACAGTACTAAGATACTGTTCCCAGTTTTCAAGCTTCCATGTATCCCTGTCCGAACCCCTGTCAATCATTCTCTGATGACAAACCTCAGGATCAGTAACAATCCACACTACCGTAAGCTTAGCACCGTATTCTTTAAGTTTCTCTCTCAAAGAAGCAATATATTCGTCATCACGAATTTCTCTGGTAAACGGTGCATTGACCATTACCAGATCCTCATACTTAATTGCTTCAAAAGCAAGATCCATAATTACATCATATTCATAATCCCGGATTTCTTTTTCAAAAAAATCCGAACTTCTGTTATAAGGCTGTCCTGCCACAGCAAATATCTGCTTAGAAAGCGGAATCAATGTATCCTTATCAAGATATACAATATGCTTAATGGCAGTTGCAAGCTTTTTAGAAAGCTTTGTTTTGCCGCAGGCCGGGGGCGATGTCACAAAAATCAATCTTTTTTCTTTCATTTATAAAAACTCCTTAGTATTTTATATACATTCCGCCATGCGGAAATCAAGTATTAGATAAAGTTGAACTAAATACCACCATAGATAATAACATATTTTTCAAAAAAAATCCATATATTTTTTAAATAAAATAGCAGAATCGGAACATTTTTTTTATTTAACCTGTCAACTTATCACATTTTATAATAAAGCCGCTCCTGATTTGGGCATTATCACCACATCAAGCGGTATTTAGCAGACATTTCCTTATTATCCGATAATCAGCCGATTTTAATATACAAAAACCCTTGACTGATCCGACAATAAAACAAATTGCTTCACTGAACATGAAGCAATTCATTTACACAATTATTTTGGCAGCAGAAATTCCTGATGAAATTTACTGTAGTATTACGCTGTTTTCTCAGATTATTACTATTTAATTTGTTTTTTACACGTTATCAGCATTCCTAAGCCACCGAACAGCATCACATAGCCGATGTTGACAATAATACTGATTACATAGTCGATTTTTACCATACCGCCGAACAGCCCCACAACCGATGACATAGTTGTCGGCAGCCAATACATTAAAAACGTTGAGTAAGCCTCTCCTAACTTTTCCACCAGTTCACTGTTTCCTTCAGAAATATTACACATAATAAATGTTATCACACCGTATATTGATGACACAATTCCGGGGGCGAAAATCCCCAATACAATTGAAACACCGGTTTTCTGTATCAGTTCAGCTATCATATAGTAAAAAGCGTGTACCCCCATAATAATCATAAACTGCTGAATGATATACACCACTAAATTCGGTTCCTCAGCATATTCCATCCTTCCAAGGATTCCTTCGGAAGAAACATCCTGATAAGAAGTTTCTGCAAACAGCAGCCCGCAGATCAGACCGAATATCAAAACCACTGCATACATCATAGCAGCTGCAGTTGCAGACGCAGCAAACTTAGCAAAAAAGATCTTATATCTGGAATATCCCAATGAATAAATTGTCTTAACCGTTCCTCTTGCCTTATCTTCGCACCCGAAAATCGATGTAAATACAACGATTAAAGTATTAAGATTAGCAATACTGATCATCTGCTGCAATATCTGAAACATTGACATTCTGCTGACATCATTTTCATCGAAATACACTGTTCCGATCAAATAGAATACATACAGTACAGGCACTGCCACAATTCCCAGACAAACATACAGGCTGATTCTCCTGAACAGTCTTCTGTATTCAAATTTCAGAAGCTTAAGCATACTGACCCACCCCATTTCCGACATTGAGCGTTCCCATTCTGCTCAGAAGGTAATCCTCATAGCTCATTTTATTAATTGTCAGTTCATGCACAGGGATTCCTGATGTAACAAGAACTTCATTTATTTTTGATGATACAGCAGGATCAGCAGGAATATTAAGAAATTCTCCTTCTGCCTGAGCATTTTCCACCCCGAAATTCTCCTTAAGCAGCTGTAATGCCTTATCCTGTTGTTCACAGCGCACACGAACACTGAATCCGCATCTGCGATCAAGTTCAGCAGAGGTAATTTCTTCCATCAACATTCCACAATTTATAACACCATAAACATTTGCAATTTTTTCCAGCTCACCAAGAAGATGACTGGAAATAAAGAATGTCACACCACGTTCTTTATTAATAAACTGGATAATATCCCGCACATCTCTCATTCCCATGGGATCAAGACCGTTAACCGGTTCATCCAGTATCAGTAATTCAGGATCACCGAGAAGGGCAATTGCAATTCCCAGTCTTTGTTTCATTCCCAGAGAAAAAGCACCGACCTTTTTATTTCCCACTCCTTCCAGACCGACCATACGCAGATAAAAAAGAATATCCTTATCGGTTCCGCCGCAGATAATAGAAAAACGTTTCATATTTTCTATTGCCGAACATCCCGTATACAGTCCCGGAGATTCAATTAATGATCCGACACGGCTGAGGCTTCCGCTCGTCCGCATTGATCCAAACAGTTCGACTTCACCTGACGTTGGCTTAAGCAAGTCAAGTATAATCTTCATTGCCGTTGTTTTTCCTGCCCCGTTCGGACCGATAAATCCGTAAATATCACCTTTTCTGATATTCATACTGACATTATTCAAAACCATTTTTCCGCCAAATTTTTTTGTAAGTCCAAAAGTCCTCAGCGCAAATTCTTCCACGACATCATCTCCTTATATTTACAGTCAATACAGACATTTTCTATTCTTTGCCCATACTATCATTATACCTCTTACAACTATAAAAAACAATACCTTCTGTTTATTATGCGGCGAGTCATTCCGTAGCCAAAGCGCATTTCCCTGGTGGAAACCCTTTGTTTGAAAACAAAAGGTTATCCCCAGCCCCCTTTCCTAAAAAAACTATACTTTATACTTTAATATTTTATAATTCAATTTTATCATGAACCGAGAAAGCAGACAACTGATAAAAACGTTTATGCCTAAATGGCTGTGGGTATTAGTAAAAAAATCTCCCCTGCCGTAACGCAGAGGAGAAATGGTGATAATTCTATATATTAGTCTATTTTCTCAAATCTGGGCACCTGTTTACCATCAACATCTACATACTGATAGAAAATTGCAACAGGTCTTGACCATATCCTGCCTTCGCCGCCAACCTCTTTGTAAATAACAAATTCCTCAGAAGTTTCGCTGTCTTTGGCAATGCATATGAATTCATATTCACCGCCCTTAAAATGACGGTATTTACCTTTGGCGCCTATTTCCGGCAGTGGCTTTACGATTCCTTGTTGTGAAATCGGCTCTGCTGCTGTCTGTTCAGCTGCGTTTTCAATAGGCAGGGTTTCATTCACACCATCCGGATACTCGGGAGCGTCTCCGCCTGTAAGAACAAGCACTCTGGTACCGTGTGCCGGAATATTGATATTGGCATGGCAGCCATTGACATCATAAACCGTCTTTCCGTCATAAACATCGTAAAGCTTCACACCGCCGTCAGTATTAAATCCCGTACTAAAATCACTTGCTGAAAGATTCACAGCAACATAGATCGTTTCATCTTCGAACTTGCGCTTAAAAACAAGCTGCTCATTACGGATAACAACATTTTCAAAGCTGCCGTATTTGAGGGACTTATATTTTCTGCGGATAGCACCCAGTCTGCAAACATGACGGTAAAGATCATTATCCTGTATATCTGAAACATTAACACACGGTCTTAGCGGATAATCATGGTCGGTATTATTTTTCTGACCCTGAATCCCCCATTCGCTGCCGTAATATACCGAAGGCACACCCGGCATATAATAAACCATTGTATAACAGTTTTTTACATTCTCAGATTCCCTTACAGTACTTGCAATACGGTTAACATCATGATTATCGACAAAGTTATATGTATAAATATTGTGATAGATACCGCCGTTTGCGAACTGACGGTTAAGAGAATGTGCGATCTCAAAATAATTGTGATCGTTGTGAGATGAGTATATACCCTTATAACACTCATAATTGGTGCAAGAATCAAGCAAATCAGGATTAGCAAGTCTTGCATAATCTCCGTGAATAATCTCACCCATAAGCCAGAAATTCGGATCCTTTGCCTTACAGAAATGCTTAAGCTCCCGGAGAAAATCCTGATCCATACAGTATGCAACATCCAGACGAAGTCCGTCAATTCTGAATTTTTCCATCCACATTGCAACAGCATCAAAAATATGCTTTTTTACATCAGGGTGACGGAGATTCAGCTTAACAAGGTCATAATTACCTTCCCAGCCCTCATACCAGAACGGGTCACCCCATGGGCTGTTACCGCCAAAGTTAAGATTCTGAAACCATGAACAGTATGTAGAACCCTGTTTTTTCTCCTGAATATCCTTAAATGCCCAGAATCCTCTTCCCACATGGTTAAATACACCATCAAGAACAACCCTGATACCATTTTCATGAAGCTTTTCACAGATTTTTGCAAAACTTTCGTTATCGCCAAGTCGGTTATCGATATTATAATAATCATTTGTATCATATCCGTGAGTCGTTGACATAAATACCGGTCCGAAATAAACAGCATTAACATTCATTTCTTTAAGATGCGGAATAAAATCCACAACCTTATCAAGCCGATATTCAAGGCTGCCGTCATTTATTCTCGGTGCCCCGCAAAAGCCAAGCGGATAGATGTGATAAAAAATTGATTCATTAACCCAATACATTGATTTTTGTTCCTTTCCTACATACATGAAATATCACTGCACAGCAGCGACTTTTATATTGTAGCACACTTTAACAAGAAAAGCAACAGTTTTTTTAATTTTTTGTGCAATTTGCAATTGTTATTATAACGACTATTTTCAAATGTTTATTGCCGCCTGCCAAAGGCAGGCGGCAATAAACGCAATAAATCAACCGATAATTTCTAAGAATTTAATCATACAACATGACAAGCGGAGTCAAAACTTAAAATAACTCCGGTGCCCTATCAACCGGGACTGATAACGCTGAGCAGTACACCGGCTGCAACGGCAGAACCGATAACACCTGCTACGTTCGGACCCATAGCATGCATCAAAAGGAAATTGCCGGGATTTTCTTCCTGACCGACTTTCTGAGAAATTCTCGCAGCCATAGGTACTGCGGATACACCTGCCGAACCAATCAGCGGATTAACCTTACCCTTAGTGAATATATACATAAGCTTGCCAAACAATACGCCGCAAGCGGTAGCAAGACAAAACGCAAACAAACCAAGTGCGATAATACCTGCGGTCTGCACGGTAAGGAATACCTTACCCGTTGCAGTAGCTCCCACCGTAACTCCGAGGAAAATCGTAATAATATTCATTAATTCATTCTGTGCTGTCTTATTAATTCTGTCAACAACGCCGCTTTCTTTAAAGAGGTTGCCGAGCATCAGCATACCAACCAAAGGTGCTGCATCGGGGAGCAGCAATGCTACCAGAACAACAACAATTATCGGGAACAATACTCTTTCAAGCTTTGATACGGGACGAAGCTGACCCATCACAACGCTGCGTTCTTTCTTTGTTGTCAACGCTCTCATAATCGGAGGCTGAATAATAGGCACCAATGCCATATATGAATATGCTGCCACAGCAATAGGACCTAACAGCTGCGGAGCGAGCTTAGTAGTTACAAAGATTGCCGTAGGACCGTCCGCACCTCCGATAATAGCAATCGAAGCAGCCTCTGCCGGTGTAAAGATTCCGAGAGCAGTCGCAATGATAAATGTAAGAAAAATACCAATCTGTGCTGCCGCACCGAGAATAAAGCTCTTAGGATTTGCAATAAGCGGACCGAAATCAGTCATACAACCGATACCAAGAAAAATCAACGGTGGATAAATTCCCAGTTTTACACCCTGATACAGATAGTAAAACAAACCGCCATATTCAATATGGTTATAATAGGTTACACCATCATATACAGTCGTAGTATAGGTAGAAGGATCCAGATTTCTGGCAAGCATTTCAGCCTCTGTCAGCATTTCCGTTGTCGGCAGACCCATGATTCCCGGAAACAGATTTACCAAACACATACCAAACGCAATCGGCAAAAGAAGAAGCGGCTCAAACTGCTTCTTGATTGCAAGATACATCAGAACAAACGAGATTCCGACCATGACATAATTCTCCCATGATAATTTTCCGAATCCCGATTCCTGAATCAGATGTAAAAAAATCTGTCCAAGCTGATTCAAAATTTCCATTTCTTAACTTCCTTTCCTGTAATAATCAGAACGGTCTGGTGTTCTGCAATACGCCGGCCCTTGCCCAAGCCGAGCGGGCAGGACGGGATTTTCTGACTGATTTTATCTTATGCGATTTTTCTCCGTACACTGCATCTACAGCAGCGGCAATAACAGCAACAATCTCTCCGGGTATTTCACCGTCATCATCTTCAATTTCAGCACGTGTAACCGCACGAACCTTATTGTTTTCAGCACTTTCCTGTTTGTCCTCATTCTGTTTTTTTGCCTTCTTTTTTTCTCCGGCATTCTGCGCTGCCCTGATGATCTTACTGTAAAGAGTTACGACAACTATCAATAAAATCAAAACGCTGAATACAACTAAAAATCCGGCAAGCAGTAATATGAATGCCTGCATCATATTTTGCATTTTTCTTTCCCCCTGACATGGTTAACTATCTTCGGTCAAAATTTCCTCAACGGAATTTCAAAACCAAAAGCACATATACATTTATTATAGCGCAATCCTTCTTTTTTTTCAATGCAAAATCACCGTTTTTTTACAAAAAATCATGTTTTTTTTGACAAACAGAAACATCCTGCCGCAAAACGGCAGGATGTCGGTTCTATTTATTCGTCGGATGCTTTTTCTGCTTCGGAGGCTTCCTCCGTGTCTTCGCCATCATTTGTTTCAGTTTCAGAAATTGTTTTTTCAGCTTCCACAGCCGATTCTTCTTCTATTTCCTGAGCCGGCTCAGATTTCTTTTCTGATTTTTTTTCAGACTTTTTGTTATCCTTGACATCGGACTTTTTATTATTTTTCTTATCGGACTTTTTGCTTTTTTTAGCATCCTTGTTCTTCTGATCATTTTCAGCTTTTTTCTTATCTGTATGATTTTTCCACATTACCCACAGAGGAGCAGCAATACAGATAGAGGAATAACAACCGGAAACCAGACCGATCATCATTGGCAATGCAAAGCTGATGATAGAGTCAATATTGTATATCAGCGACACTACAAGCACCGAACCGATTGCAGTAAGTGTGGTAATACTCGTACAGATTGTTCTCGTAAAGCACTGATTTATACTTGCATTAGTTACTTCCGCAGTGGTTGACTTTGGTCCCATTTTCCTGCGGTTTTCTCTGATACGGTCATAAATAACAATGGTATCGTTAACGGAGTAACCAAGAACCATAAGTACAACTGCAATAAAGTTATCATTGAGTGACATATTGAACATTGCAAATGTGAAGTAAACAATAATAAGGTCATGAACAAGCGCCACGATAGCCATAATGCCGGCAGAAACACCGCCGATTTTCTTAAAGCGGATACCGATATAAGCAATAATCAGTACTGCTGCAAGAATAACTGCTGCAAGACATTTAAAGAAGAAGTTAGCTCCCTTGGATGCATCAACAACTGTTGACTGTTCCACTTTAAAGGTATTCTTTGGGAATGCCTTTGTAAGCGCATCTGTAACACTGTCCTGCTCATCAACACTTATTGCCTTATTTCCCATAAACTGAAGGGATACAAGGTGACTATTTGAATCGCTGGAAGCAAGGTTTTCCGCAAAAGTAAAGGTAATTGTATCCTTCGTTGCTTTTTGTGCCACATCGGATACCTGTTTTTCAGTAAGATTTCCGCTGTAGCTGTATTTAACAATGGTACCGCCGGTAAACTGAATATCCACTCTTGTTGGAAGAACAAAAATATTCACAATCAAAGCAGCTACCATTATTGCAAGAGAGATACAGAAAAAGATCTTAGAGTTCTTGACGAAATCTATATGGAATTTTTGTCTCATGATTTCTTCTTACCTCCGTACAATCTTTTAT